>JAEUJL010000779.1 GCA_016794835.1 Gemmatimonadota bacterium
TGACATGGTGTGGGAGGAAGGAGTCCCGCAGGTGCCGAGACGGTCGACACCCCGCGAGCCCCTCTACGTCGGCGTGCGAGGCCGGGGTTCAGCCTCACGCGCCTCGGTCGCGGCTCACGGAATCCCGTGACGCTACCGCCCGTCCACCGAGAAGGCGAGCAGCACATTGCCTGGCATCGCCCCATACAATCCGTATCCCGACATCACAAAGACCATTCCCCCCGCCACCACCGGTCCCGCCGCATCAATGGATCCGCCGCGGCCGCGCCCGCCACCCACCGTCTCGTACTCCCTCGCCGTGTCCATCGCCCACAGCAACTTCCCGCCGGTCGTCGACCAGGCGCGCAGGTAACCATCGAGCGACCCGGAGAATACCACCCCGGGGATCGCGCTCAGCGGCGCAGACATCGCGGGACTGCACCGCGGCCGCGGGCCACACGGGGGCGGTGCGGCCTTCCACACGATGCGACCGGTGCGCACATCCAGCGCGAAGAGTCCACCACCCTTGGCCGGATCGGCCTCCATGCGGAAGCCTTCCTTCACGGTCGAGTCCGCAACGGCGAGGATCGCCTGGCCGCCCAGCGCCACGTAGACCTGGCGCCCATCGGTGGCTGAGCCCCAATGCAGGCCCCCGAGCTTGCCGCCGTCGCCCACCTTCACGCTCCACCGTAGCGCACCCTGTCGATCCGGGTCGATCGCGTGGACATGGCCGGACTTCTGCCCCACCAGCAGGACCCGTTGTCCGCGGCCGAGCTCCACCAGCATCGGCGGCTGCCCGATGTCCGCATCCGGACCATCACTCGCCGGACAGTTGGCCTTGCCGGGCAGGTCGCACGACAGGTTGTAGGCATCCCCCTGGGCGAACTGCCGCGACCAGGCGACGCGACCGGTCGCGAGCTCGATCGCGAGCACGGCATCGCTCGTCGCCGTGGGGGGATCGGAGTAGTTGTTCCCCGTTCCGACATAGAGCACGCCCCGCCGTCTGTCGATCGTTGGGGTCGACCACACGGCCGCCCCGGACGGCCCCTTGCTCACCGCGCCCCCCGTCGCCTTGCCGGTGACCGTCGCGCTATCCGCGATCGTGCGTGCGACCCACTTCACCCGGCCCGTGGCCACCTCGAGCGCCACCACGCTGCCGCGAAACGTGCAGCAGGCATACCCCGGCTGGGCCGGCAGCGCCGACTCATACGACGACACGGGCACGTAGAGCACATCATCGGCCAACTGCGGTGTGCCGGTGATGATCGCCGCGAAGTGCGGGTCGACGCGCACCTTCCAGCGCCGCACGCCCGTCACCGCATCATAGGCGTGGACACTGCCGGCCAGGTCGCCCACGAAGACGGTGGTCGCGGCGCCATCCGCCCCGACCGCCGCCACCACGCCGGAGCGAAGCGGCGCATCGGCCCGGGCGCTCCAGCGCAGGCACCCGGTCGCCGCATCGAGCGCCCCAAGGCCTCCCGCCTCACTCGCCACATACACCGTCCCGGCCACGACCGCGGGCTGCGACCGCGCGTTGACCACCTCCCCGAGGGACCGGGCCCACTTGAGGGTCAGGCGCGGCACCTGGGTCGCCGTCAGCCCCGACGTTCGCGTGAAACGTCCATTGGTCTCGCTGGCGCCCCACGACGCCCAGGTCATCCCCGGGCGGGGCGGCGGCGCACAGGTGGCCTCCTGCGAGTGACTAGTGATTGGCAGCGCTACCGCCGCAGCGAGGACGACGAACGAACGCATCGGGTGACTCCAGGTGACCGGTGACAGGGTCAGCCTACGCACGCCGTTCGCCGCACCGTTTCGGCGACGTTGTGAACGGTATCAGCGGTGTTGTCGGCGGCCACCGCACGGCGCGTCCCC
>JAEUJL010000787.1 GCA_016794835.1 Gemmatimonadota bacterium
GGGAGGCGTCCCGGCCGCTAACGTCAACGGGTTCAGCGCCCCTGCGCGTTCTCTACCGGCCTCCCACGGAGCGGTGTCCATGAAAGTCTCCTTTCGCGTCAACGGCAACCCGACGACAGTGGATGTCGCCGAGGACATGCCCCTTCTCTGGATCCTGCGCGATGTCCTGGACCTGAAGGGGGCGAAGTACGGGTGCGGGATCGGCCAGTGCGGCGCCTGCACGGTGCATGTGAAGGGGGTCGCGACGAAGTCGTGCCAGCTCCCCGCCTCGCGGCTCGCGGGTGCCGACGTCGTGACGATCGAGGGGCTCACGCCCGATGGCGGGCACGCCCTGCAGAAGGCCTGGGAGGAGCACGACGTGCCGCAATGCGGGTACTGCCAGGCGGGCCAGATCATGGCGGCCGCTGCACTCCTCGCACGCAAGCCGAAGCCATCGGACGCCGACATCGACACCGCGATGAACGGGAATCTCTGTCGCTGCGGGACCTACCTGCGGATCAAGGCGGCGATCAAGAGCGCGTCCGGCGGGATGGCCGCGGACGCCCCGGCCGGCCGTTCCGGCACCGACGCTGCCCACGCCTAACGGGAGACCACGACCATGACCACGACCTTCCGTGCCGACCGTCGCGACTTCCTGCGGGTGTCCGCCATCGCGGGCGGTGGCTTGCTGCTGGGCAGCTACATCGAGAGTGTGGGAGCGCTCGAGGCCTTTGCCGCCCCGGCGGGGACGCCACTGGCCGAGACGGCGCTGAGTGCGTTCATCCGCATGACACCCGACGGGATCGTGACGATCGTCGCGAAGAACCCGGAGATCGGGCAGGGGGTGAAGAACATGCTCCCCATGCTCATTGCCGACGAGCTGGACGTCGAGTGGAAGAACGTCCGCGTCGAGCAGGGCGACCTCGACACGAACAAGTTCCAGGGGCAGAGCGCCGGCGGGTCCACGGCGACCCCCAACAACTGGTTGCCGATGCGTCGGGTGGGTGCGGCGGGGCGCGCGATGTTCATCGCCGCCGCGGCGCAGACCTGGAATGTCCCGGCGGGCGAGCTCACCACGGCGGCCGGGCGGGTGCATCACCGCGCGAGCAACCGCTCCGTGGCGTATGGCGAGTTGTTGGCCAAGGCGGCGACGATGACGCCGCCGGCCCTCGACGCGGTCCCGCTCAAGGACCCGAAGGACTTCACGATCATCGGCAAGAGCACGAAGGGGGTCGACATCCCGAAGATTGTGACCGGCAAGCCGCTCTTTGGCATTGACGTGAAGGTCCCGGGGATGCTGCACGCGGTCTACCACAAGTGCCCGGTGTTCGGCGGCAAGGTGGCCAGCGTGAACCTGGACGAGATCAAGGCGATTCCCGGGGTGAAGCACGCGGTGGTGATCGAGGGGACGACCAACCTCGCGGGCCTGGTGGGTGGCGTCGCGATCGTGGCCGACTCCTGGTGGACGGCCAACAGTGCGCGCAAGAAGCTGAAGGTGACGTGGAACGAGGGCGCCACCGCGACGCAGAGCAGCGCCTCGTACCAGGCGCAGGCCGAGGCGTTCAGCAAGGGGACGCCGCAGCGCAACCTGCGCAAGGACGGCGACCCGGATGCGGCCCTCGCGGCCGCGGGGGTGAAGGTGGTAAAGGCCGGGTACTTCTACCCCTTCATCTCGCATGCCCCGCTCGAGCCGCAGAACACCACGGCGCACTGGAACAACGGCAAGCTGGAGATCTGGTCGCCGAGCCAGACCCCGGCTGGTGGGCGCCAGCTGATCTCCCGCACGTTAGGCATCCCCGAGACGGACATCACGATCCACCTCACGCGCATGGGCGGGGGCTTTGGCCGCCGCCTGTACAACGAGCCGATGGTCGAGGCCGCCGCGATCGCGAAGGAAGTCGGCGTGCCGGTGAAGTTGTTGTGGACGCGCGAGGACGACATGCGCTACGACCAGTATCGCGCGGCCGGGTGGCACTACTTCACCGGTGGCGTGGACGCGTCCGGCAAGCTGGTGGCGTGGAAGAACCACTTCGTCGGGTTTGGCGACGGTGAGCGTTTTGCGCCGAGTGCCGGCATTGGCGCGTTGGAGTGGCCGGCGCGCTTTGTCGCGAACTATGCGCTGGACACGTCGATGATCCCCACGGGCGTGCCCACGGGGGCGTTGCGCGCGCCAGGGTCGAACGGCATCGCCTTCGCCACGCAGTGCTTCCTCGATGAATGTGCCGAGGCGGCGGGGAAGGATCCGCTGCAGTTCCGGCTGGACCTGCTCGCGACGCAAGCCGTGCCGGACCCGGCACCGGCGGCCGGGCAACAGGCGCCCATCATGCTCGACGGCGCCCGGGTCCGTGGGGTGCTGGAGGCCGTGCGCAGCGCGTCGGGCTGGGCCAACCGCGCGTCCCTGCCGAAGGGGACCGGGATGGGCGTGGCCTTCCACTACTCGCATCGCGGCTACTTCGCCGAGGTCGTGCAGGCGACCGTGCGGAAGGACGGGGAGGTGAAGGTGGACAAGGTGTGGGTGGCTGGTGACATCGGGTCCACGATCATCAACCCGTCCAACGCCGAGAACCAGGCGCAGGGATGCGTCATCGACGGGCTGTCCGAGGCCTTTGGCCAGGAGATCACGATCCAGAACGGCCGAACGGTGCAGGCGAACTACAACAACCACCCGATGCTGCGCATGAGCGAAGCACCGCCGGTGGAGGTCACCTGGGTCCGCACGAACAACGCGCCCACCGGGCTGGGTGAGCCGGC
>JAEUJL010000830.1 GCA_016794835.1 Gemmatimonadota bacterium
GGTCCGGGTCCCGACCACCCTGAACGTCGGGATCATCGACCTCCTGCACCCCGAGCTGTTCCGCGGCGATCCGGCCGTGGCCGCCGCCGGCCGGGAGATGATGGCCCACTACCGCACGATGGGGTGTCGCCAGACCTGGACGTGCGCTCCCTACCAGCTGGTGGAACGCCCGTCGCTCGGCGAGCAGGTGGCCTGGGCGGAATCGAACGCGATCGTCTTCTGCAACAGCGTGCTCGGGGCGCGCACCGAGCGCTATGGCGACTTCATCGACCTTGCGGCAGCGATCACCGGCCGGGTGCCAAACACGGGACTGCATCGCGACGAGGGACGCCTGGGCCAGGTCCTGGTGCGCGTGCGGAATGTGGCGCCCGAGGAGGTCGGCGCGGACCTGTTCTTCGCGGCGCTGGGCCACATGGTCGGACGGCTGGTCGGGACGCGGATCCCGGTGATCGAGGGGGTCGAGGCCGCGCGGGAGGATGACCTCAAGGCCCTCGGCGCCGCGTCGGCGTCGGCGGGCGCCGTGGCGATGTTTCACATGGTTGGGGTGACGCCCGAGGCCCCGGACCTCACGACCGCCTTTGGTGGCCGCGCCCCCGAGCGCACCTTCGAGATCGGCCCCGACGAGATGGCCGCCGCCCTCGCCGAGCTTTCGACGCCGACCACGCAGCCCCTCGGCACGATCTCGGTCGGGACGCCGCACTTTTCCTACGACGAGTTCCGGCGCGTGGCGGAGCTGTTCGCCGGGCGACGCGTTGCCCCCGGCCTGGCGTTCTACATCTCCACCGGGCGCGACGTGCTGGCCCGTGTCGACGCCGAAGGGTGGGGCGACGCGCTGCGTGCGACGGGGGTGACGATCGTGACCGACACCTGCACCTACCTCACGCCGATCCTCCGCGAGCGTCCCGGGGCCGTGATGACCAACTCGGCGAAGTGGGCGTGGTATGCCCCCGGCAACCTGGGGTACGAGGTGATCTTCGCGACGTTGGATGATTGCGTCGAGTCTGCCGTGCAGGGCGTCCGGGTGACGCGTCCACTCCCGCGACGCGCGCGCGCGGAGACGCCGGCGCCGGTGGCACAGGAGGAGACGTCGGCAGCGAGTCCCACCGTCCCCGACGGCCTTGGGTCGCAGCGAGCGACGTTGATCGAGGGGCAGGCCAGTGGACCCGTGCTTGCCCTCGACGAGCCACTCTCGTTCTGGGGCGGGGTGCGCGAGCACGATGGCCGCATCATCGACGTGCACCATCCGCAGCACGGCCGCAATGTCGCGGGCCAGGTGCTGGTGATGCCTGGGGGCCGCGGGTCGAGTTCCAGCTCGAGTGTGCTTGCGGAGCTGGTGCGCGGCGGGGTGGCCCCCGCCGGGATCGTGCTCCGCACCCCTGACCCGATCCTCGCGCTCGGCGCCATGGTGGGCGAGCTGTTGTACGAACGAACGGTGCCGATGTGCGTCCTCCCGCCTGCCGAATACGCCACGGCACAGTCCGCTGCGCGAATCCGGATCGAGGGAGGGGCGGTTCAGGTCACGGCGCCGTCCTGAGGGGTTGGGCGCGGACCTGTTGACCGAGAATCGGTCAGGGTGGCCCCCGCCTGTTCCGGGAGCGTAACGGCACGGGTCTTCCATGTGACGGTGGGTGAACCATCCACCATCGGTCGCCTTGTCCCGTGTCGTCGTCGCATTCAGTGTCGGGTTGGTCCTCGGGGCGTGTCGCGCCGCGGGGGATCTCCCGTCCGGCGTCGCGCACGACGCGGTCGCGCACGCGTTGATCGACTCCCTGGTGGTCGACGAGGCGCGTGCCGCGGACCGGTACCAGCGCATCGTGAACCGCTTTGGGGGGGTTGCCCCCTTTGCCGAGCTGACGGTCGCGCCGCTCCCGCGGCTGGACGCCCTGCTGGACGTGGTCGCCCGTCGCGGGTGGGTGGCCCCGGACCCGTTCGCCGGGCCGATCGGCCTCGAGGTCTACGCCGATGTTGCCGGTGCGTGTGACGTCGCGGCGCGATTCACGCGGCTGATGGTCAGCCGGTACGACCGGCTGCTGACCCGAACGCTGGCCCCCGACATTCGCGCGGTCACCGAGGGCAATCGCGCGGCCGCGATCGGCGCGGACCTCGCTCGTACCACGGCCTGCCACTGAGCATGACCACCGCCCGACTCCGATCTCCCCGCGTGACGCCGCGTCACCTCCTGGCCCTCGTGACGGCCGCGCTCCTGGCCCTGGCCGCGACGGCGTGCGGTCCCGGCAGTTCGTTGTTTGTCCCCGCCGAGCGTCTGGCGCCACCGCTGGCCGCCGTCGTGGACTCGCTGGTGCTGGATGAGTGGCGGGCAGAGGCGCTGTATCGCGAGGCGGCGGGGCGATTCCCCGGGGTGGCGCCGTTCCCCGCGCTGGAGCGTGCCCAGGGGGATCGCGTGGGATACCTCCTGCGGATCTACGAGCAGTACCCGGCATTCCCCCCGGTGAATCCCTGGGGGGCCACCGCCGCGCGTGAGGTGACGCCGTCCCAGGCGGAGGTGTGCGCCATCGCCGCCGCGCACGAGCAAGCCACCGCCGATCGCTACGCGCGCGCGCTGTCGCTCAAGCCGCCGCCGGTGGTGGAAAAGGTGCTGAAGGTGAACCGCGCCGCGACGTTGTCTGCGGATCTCGCCGCCGCCAAGCGGTGCCGTTAGGCACCAACGACACTGGGCCCCGGATCTTCCCTCGCTCACGCTCGGTCGTCCGGGGAGCATACTTTATGAAAGCGTAGCGCCCCTCGCGCCTCGGCCTTTCGCCGGGGCGCTCGCTGCGCGCACGTCTCCCGTCCTGCGTCCCGCGCCCTGCGCCCCGCGCCCCTACGGACTCGTCGTCGTCACCGCCTTCGTCTCCGCCCCTTCCTCGAGCGTCTTCAGAACATCCTGCCACTTGAAGCCGCCCTTCCCGAGGATCCACTTGTCCATCCAGGCCTTCTCGGCCACGGACTTGAGCAACTGGTTGCGCGGGTCGGGGATGCCATGGGTCATCCCCGGGTAGACGAAGTACTCGGTGGGGACTCCCATCTTCTTGAGACCCATGTGCAGTTCGTCGCTCTGCGGACGCGGGACGCGCGGGTCGCCGTCGACGACATGGATCATGGTGGGGGTCTTCACGGCCGAGATGTAGCGGAT
>JAEUJL010000861.1 GCA_016794835.1 Gemmatimonadota bacterium
CGCGGGCTGCCAGGAGCGGTCTGAGGAGCGGTGGGAGAGGTCATTGGAATAGTCTCAGCACTAAGATAACGATTCGGACCGCCGTTACAAGGGTCGGGCCGCTGGTGAGCCTCGTCAATGCGCGAGACGGCGGGTATTGTCCGCCCCTTCCCCGCACCGGAGTCACGATGTCGGACGTCACGCACCACACCTGGGAGGCCATGCCTGTCGAGGAGCTCAACCCGCTCATCGGCCGGCGCCTCATCACGGGCAACCGGATGATGCTCGCCCACGTCTACCTCAAGAAGGGCGCGGTGGTCCCCCGCCACAATCACCACAACGAGCAGCTCACCTATGTGGTCAGCGGCTGGTTGCGATTCTGGATTGGTGAGGACGAGTCCAAGGTCGTCGACGTGAAGGCCGGCGACGTGCTGGTCATCCCCTCATTCACCTGGCACAAGGCGGAGGCGATGGAGGACACCCTCGACGTCGACGTGTTTGACCCGCCGCGCGAGGACTGGCTGAACAAGACGGACGACTACCTGCGCCGTTAGGCGCTCAATCGACCTGTCGGCGTCGCGCCGCGGTGTGCTTGACCGCGGCGCCGAGCGCGAGGATGAACCCGGCGAGGGCCAACCCGGTGCCCCAGCGCGTTTGCGCGTCGTGCAGTTCGGCGCGTGAGACCCAGGTGACGCCGGCGGGCGGCGGCTGGTACGACTGCGCCGCCAGGGCACCCAGGGACGAGCGCCCGACGGCGAAGAGGAGGATGCCGGTCGCCAGGGTGAGGAGCGCAGCAGCATCAAGCCAGCGGTCGGCACTCCGAACCGTGGATGGTCTGGACGAGGCGGGACGCAGGGGTGCCATGAAATGGGAGGCGAGGGGTCCATGGCGTGGACGACCCCGACCGTGTGGCGCCACATGTGACGGTGCCGTGACGCGGCGTAACAGTGTGGCAGGGCCGTGGGTCACAACATGTGCATCCCGTTGTCCCATCACGAGTTGCCGAGTTGGGCCACGGGGCGTCTGTCCACTGCCATGCCCATGCTGCGCCGCTTCCGCCTCCACCTCTCCGTTCCCCTCCTGATCGCCCTGATTGGGTTTGGCGCGCAGGTGGTGACGGGCACCGAGCCGACCGCGCGAGCCGCCTCGCTGGGCGCGGCCCCCCGGATCACCGCCGAACTGGTGAACGTGCCGGTGGTCGAGCGTCGCGGCGACGTCGCCGGCGGGCTGAGCCTGGACTCGCTCACCGGGCACAGTGGCGACCTGCTCGTGCGCATCCTCCGTGCGGACGAGTCCTCCGACTACCCGGGGCTGCAAGGACTCTTTGGGGAGGAGTCGCGCACCCCCGGCATCCGGCCGCTGCCCGTCGACAGCGCCTTCCGCTTCATCACGTTGGTCCCGTGGACCCGCAAGCTCGGGAGCCACCTCAATGGATATCACCTGGGCTACTGGCCCGGCGAACAGCGTGCGGTCACCAGTGGGTACGAGAACCCGGAAGGGTTCATCGAGGTGACGAAGGAGCAGGCGTCCACGCGCGTCTCCACGCATTTCTCGCTCAAGGACTTCCTCACGCACGACCAGGATGCCGCATGGCCCAAGTACGTCGTGCTGCGTGAGGAGTTGCTCGACAAGCTGGAGCTGGTGCTCGACGCGCTCGAGTCCTTTGGCGTGGCCACGCACCACGTGGTGGTGCTCTCCGGGTTCCGGTCGCCGCAGTACAACGGGCGTGGCGTCGGCGAGGGGATGGCGCGGTCGTCACGGCACCAGTACGGGGACGCCGCGGACATCATCATCGATGGGAACCGTGATGGTCGGATGGACGACCTCGACGGCGACGGGCGCGTGACCTTCATGGACCTCCAGGTGCTCGACCGGGCCGTGCAGCTGATCGAGCATCGCTACCCGGAGTTGGTGGGCGGACTCGGCCTCTACCATGAGATGGGGCCGAGCGGGCCCTTCGCGCACATCGACGTCCGCGGGACGCGCGCACGCTGGACGAACGGGGGCCGCCCCCGCGCGCGCGCCGCGAGCTCGACCGCGGCCACGGCGGTCCGGCCGTCCGGGAGCTGCAGCGCCGAAGGCGTCATGGCCGTGCTCTGCCAGGGCGTGCGCTAGGACCACCGTCTGGGGCAGGGCCGCGCCGAGCACCTGGGGTGAATCCCGCGCGGGTCGTCGGTAGCTTTGCGCGTTGGAGGATCGCGACCGCACATGCTCCCGCTCGCCGAACTCGACGCCGCCATCCTGCAAGCCACGATCACCCTTTTGGTGATGGTGCTCTGCGGTGGACTGTGGGTGCGGACGCGTCGCGCGTACTTCGGCTGGTGGGCCGTGGCGTGGGGCCTGTACCTGGCGCGCATCGGGGCAATCGTCGCCTTCCTCGTCACCGAGAAGCAGCCGTGGCTCTTCCTGCACCAGGTCATCACGGGATGGACGGCGCTCGCGCTCCTCTGGACCTCGGCGGTCTTCGCGGGGCGGTCGCGATGGCGCCCATGGTACCTGGTCCTCGCGGCCTTTCCGCCCCTGTGGTCGTGGGTGGCGATCTATCAACTCCAGAACTTCCTCCTCGCGGCCGCTCCCGCGGTGGCCTTCCTGAGTGTGGCCACCGCCGCGACCGGCGTGATGTTCCACCGATACCGTTCGGTGCGCCCCTCCGCCGGCGCGACGGTGCTGGCGACCACCTTCCTGCTGTGGGCGATCCACCACCTGGACTATCCCATCCTCCGGGCACGCGGGATCTGGAGTCCGTGGGGGTACTACCTGGACATCGTGTTCACGCTTGGTGTCGCGGCCGGCATCCTGCTGCTGATCAATAGCGAACTCACGGACACCCTGCGGGCGCGCAGCGAGGCCCTCGAACACCTCTCGCGTCGCATGGTCCGCCAGCACGAAGCCGAGCGACGACGACTCTCGCTGGCGTTGCATGACGAGACGGCGCAGGTCCTCGCGGCGATCAAGCTCCAGCTGGGGAGTGTGGCCGAGCGCGTGGAGGCCCCGCTTCGTGAGCGACTCGAGCATACCATGTCCCTCGTGGACACCGGGATCACCGGGATTCGCAACCTCACCCACGGGCTGCGTCCCGCCTTGCTCGACGACCTCGGCTTGCTCCCCGCGCTGCGATCACTCACCGCCGAGTTCGCCGACGCACATGGGACCCCCATCGCCTTCGACGCGCCCGAGGTCCTCCCCGTGGTCAGTGAAGAGGGCGAGGTGGCGCTGTTCCGCGCGTTGCAGGAAGGGCTCGCCAACGTGGGGCGTCATGCCTACGCCGCGCGGACGCAGGTATCGCTCAACGTGGCTGGCGGTCACCTGACCCTCCATGTGAGGGACGAGGGACCAGGGGTCGATGCCGCCGTGCTGGACGCCACGGCGCGCGGTGGACTCGCCGGCATGCGTGAGCGCGTCGCCGCGGTCGGCGGAGCGGTGACTATCGCGTCGCGTGCCGGGAGTGGCACGCACTTGCAGGTCTCGATCCCGGTTGTGGACGCATGACGGCCCGCATCCGTGTGGCCGTGGTCGACGATCACGCGATCGTGCGCGAGGGACTGCGCCTGGTGCTGGAATCCGGCGGCATCTTCGAGGTGATCGGGGAAGCAGGCTCAGCGGCGGAAGCGGTCGCGCTCGTGCTGGAACGCCAGCCGGATGTGCTCATCCTCGACATCTCGATGCCAGGGGGATCCGGATTGCTGGCCGTCCCGGAGATCGTCGAGAGCGCGCCGGCCACGCGGGTGCTCATGCTGTCGATGCACGATCACCAGGAGTACGTGGTGGAGTGTGTGCGTGCCGGCGCCCACGGATACCTGCGCAAGGACTCTGCGCCGGCCGACCTGCGCGCCGCCGTCATGGCCGTCCATCGAGGCGACGGCTATTTCTCGCCGGAAGTGGCCCAGTTCGTTGCGGCCGCCCTGCGGGACGGCCGTGAGCCAGGGAGTGCCACCGCCGCACCGTCCCTGACCGCGCGTGAGCAGCAAGTGCTGGTGGGCGTCTCCCAGGGGCTGACGAACAAGGAGATCGCGGCCCAACTCGGCATTGCCACCCGCACCGTCGAGGCCCATCGCGATTCATTGGGACGGAAGCTCGGCATCCGCACGGCCGCCGGACTCACGCGGTACTGCCTGGAGCAGGGCATCAGGTAACCCCGAGCGCAGGTGCGCGACCTGAGCCACGACAACCCCTGACATGTTTCGTCGGGCTTTCTCCGACCCGCGCGCTACGTAGTTCCCACAATGGAATGGGGTCGCCTGGGGGCCGAATCTTGGTCTCATGCGAATCCCCCTCGTTTCCCTCTGCGTGAGCGTGATCCTCCCGCTCACCACGGCAGCCCAACAGCAGCGGACGGACACCGCCCGGACCCTCCGGACCGTCACCGTCACCGCCACCCGCCAGGCGACCGACGTCAAGGCAGTCCCCGCACCGGTCTCCGTGCTCGAATCCCGCACCCTGCGCGAGCGCTCCGCCAACAGTGCCACCGACCTCCTGCGTGAACTCCCCGGAGTGGACGTGGTGGGGACCGGTCCCAACCAGGCGCGTCCCACCATCCGGGGCCAGCGGGGCCAGCGCATCCTGCTGCTGCAGGATGGGCTGCGCCTCAACAACGCGCGCCGGCAGCAGGACTTTGGTGAACTCCCGTCCTTCGTCGACATCGAGCAACTGGAGCGCGTGGAGATCGTCCGTGGCCCGTCGTCGGTGCTCTATGGGTCGGACGCGATCGGCGGGGTGATCAACCTGATCACGCGACCGCCGACCACCGATGGGCCAACGTTCCGCGGCGGCGCGGGGTATCGCTACAGCGGGGCCGGCGAACAACAGCGCGGCGACGCGTCCGTCACGGCCACCGCCGGGCCCGTGGCGTTCTCGGCGAGTGGCCACATGCGGAATGCCGGCAACTACACGGCCCCGGCCGGCACGTTCGGCGGGGTGCGCCTCGGGACCGACACCCGCCTCGAGGACTCGGGCGTCCGGGATCGCGGGTTGGCGTTGACCGCGGCCTGGAATGCCAGCAGTGGTCGCCGTGCCTGGATTCGGCACGACGCCTACGAGGCACGCAACGCCGGGTTTGGCCTGGTGGAGCCTCGCCTGCTCGGCGACACCTCCACCCGGGTGCAGCTCACCTATCCCTGGCAGGATGTCACGAAGACCTCGGCGGGGGTCGCCCTGAACGCCCTCGGGCTTCCGATCGCGGACCGGATGGACGTCAGCGCGTACACCCAGGGCAACGTGCGCGACTTTCATTCCTTCGTGGATGTGTACGTGCCGGCGGGACCGGGGCGCACGGCCACCATCACCTCGCGGTCGTTCAACGCCACCGACGTCCGCACCAGCGGCCTGCGCGCCGAGTTGGCACGGGTGACCCGCCACGCCGTGTTCACCTATGGGGTCGACTTCTTCCGCGACGACGCGCGCTCGACGGACTCCAGCTGGTCGCGCACCGCGGGCTTTGGTCCCACGCCCACCATCCGCTCCGGC
>JAEUJL010000885.1 GCA_016794835.1 Gemmatimonadota bacterium
TGGCGCTTCGTGCGCCGCCCCACACACACGTTCGTTCCACTCCAGTTCTCCCTGCATGCCTGAACGCCGACGCCCCAGTCGTCGCCCGCGACGCACGACCCGCAAGAACCCGGCGGGTGACGCCGCCCTCGAACCAAATCCCTACCGCGACGGCGAAGACGATGGGCCCGCCGAGGCCGCTCCTCCCGCCATGGAGCGAGAAGCGCCGGCGATAAGCGATGCACCGCCCCCGCCGCCGCCGCCGGAACCCTCCCAGTCGCGCAGCGAACACGCCGACACGGAGCGCGGATCCGAGGCGCCGGGCCAGGCATCGCCCGGCAATGGTGGCCAACCGCACGGACACCACCCGCGCAATGCGCCGCACGGCCGCGGTGAGGGCGATCAACAGGGACGCGGGCGTCGTGGCCGGCGCCATCGCGGACGGCGGGGACGTGGCAGTGGTGGCGGCGGTGAACACCAGCGCGGTGGCGAACACCCACGCGGTGGCGAGCACCAACGAGGCGGCGATCACCAGCGTTACGACGCACAGCCCGTGGTGGCCGACAGTGAAACGCGCGGCTGGTTCGACACCAACCGGGAGGGCGGGTTCATCCGCCGACCGGGAAACAGCTACCTCAACGAACAGGGCGATGCGTGGGTCCCGCCGCAGCTCGCCCGGCAGCACGCGTTGCGCCGCGGGGACGTGGTCACCGCGACCACCGGCCGCGATCACCGGCATCGCCCGGTTTGTGTCGAGATCCTGACCGTCAACGGGACACCCGCGGGTGAGGTGGTGCGACGCCCGGACTTCAGCTCGCTCACCGCCACCTATCCGGAACGCCGCATCACGCTCGAGACCGGACGCCCGGCCAAGGGCGGCCCGGAACTCACCCGGCGCGCCATCGACCTGATGGCCCCGATCGGGTTTGGCCAGCGGGCCCTGATCGTCGCCCCGGCCCGCGCCGGCAAGACGATGCTGCTCCACGCCATCACCGAGGGGATCGCCCTCAACCATCCCAACGCGGTCCTGCTGATCCTGCTCGTGGATGAGCGGCCGGAAGAAGTGAGCGAAGCCATCTCGTGGGGCGTGGGCGAAGTGGTGTCATCTTCGTTCGACCAGCCGGCCTCCCGGCACGTCGAGGTCTGCGAGATCGTCCTCGAGCACGCGCGGCGGCAGGTCGAGTTGGGCAAGGATGTGGTGATCGTGCTCGACTCACTCACCCGCATGGCACGGGCGCACAACACGGCCGAGCGCGGCACGGGCCGCACGATGTCTGGCGGCCTCGACACCTCGGCGATGGCCAAGCCCAAGGCGTTCTTCGGGTCCGCCCGGTCGGTTGCCGAGCGTGACGGCGGTGGCTCGCTGACCATCATCGCCACGGCGCTGGTCGAGACCGGCTCGCGCATGGACGACGTGATCTTCGAGGAGTTCAAGGGCACGGGCAACTGCGAGATCAAGCTCGATCGGTCGCTCGCCGAGAAGCGGATCTTCCCCGCGTTCGACATCGCGGCCAGCGGCACGCGTCGCGAGGAGAAGTTGTACAAGGCCGACCAGATCGACGCGATCTACACGTTGCGGCGAGGCTTGCAGCAGATGCCGCCCCAGGCCGCGATGGAGTGGATGATCAAGCGGATCGCGGCGACCCCGAACAACGACGCGCTGCTGGGCGGCCTGTAGTTCGACGGCAGAGGTCAGACGGCAGGCTGGTTCCCGGCGACAACGAGGGACCAGCCTGCTTTCGTTTCCCGGCGAAAGCCGGCGCCGAGCGTCGTTGCCGTGCCGAGTGCGTCAGGGCCGCGGATACCGTCCCAGGTACTGCAGCTCGTCCTCGTCCATCCGCGCGACGTACAGCGCCTTCGCCCCGAACCCCACGACCGACGCCTTGCGCGGCAGCTCCACGCGGAACTTGAACCGCCCATCCGGCGCGAAGACGTCGTAGAGCGCCTTCTCGTTGCCGGCTTCCCGGTGCAGGTGCACCCAGATCTCGCCGTCCGGCGCCACCTTGAGCGCGCCCTGCCCGAACGCCGGCTTCGTCGCCGGCCACACGTCGGGCTCGGTCATCGCCATCCCGGGCATGCGGCCCTGGGCGCCGAGCGCGGACGCCGCGCTCGTGGCGGCCTTCTTCATCTCCACTTCCGCCTGCTTGAGCTGCTCGCGGAGCTTCGCCTTGTCCGCCGCGGTCACCTTCACCGGCGTGTACTTCACCGGCGGCAATCGCCGCGCGGCCTCCGCACCGCCGAGCAACTCCATCTGGTAGTTGGCCCCACGCAGCAACAACACCTGGCCGCTGGGCAACAGCGACCACTCGTCGACCACCGGGAAGGCCGGCATGGTCAGGCTCACGCTCCCCGTCCCCTTCTGCACGTCGCCGGACA
>JAEUJL010000046.1 GCA_016794835.1 Gemmatimonadota bacterium
GAGCGTCGCCGCTTTTACGTGAGCACCGATGGGGAAGCGCGCGCCACCTTCGATTCCGCGATCGCAAAGATCACGGGCGCCCCGCTCCCGGGCTCCCTCCCCGCCGCACCTCCCGCCGCAGCTCCGTCAACAGCCCCGGTCGCCGTCCCCGCCGGGCCGGTGGGTGTGCACCTCGGCCATGTCGTCAACGCGTTCAGCGACACCCCGGGCGGCGCGGGACTCCTCGCGACCGCATTCACCGAGGCGCGCATCGCCATCCAGCACGCCGAGCTTGGGGCCCGCAATCCAACCAACCTCGACGGGATGAAGCTGCACGCCGGCCATGTGATCCATGCCGTGGACCCGACGGTGGTCACCCAGGGCCCCGGCCGCGGTTACGGCGTGCGCAAGGCAGTGACCGGCGTGATCGCCCACACCGAGCTGGCGGCCAAGGCCGAGGGGGCGTCGGCCAACGTGACGACCCACGCGCGACACATCACGACCGCGGCGCGGACGACGCTGGACCGGACCGCGCAGGTGATCGCGATGGCGGACAAGGTGCGCGCCGCGACGACGGCCGAGGAAGCCGCGGGATTCATGGCGCAGCTGGTCTCCCTGGCCCAGCAGCTGGTGGCGGGGCGCGACGCGAACGCCGACGGGTTGATCCGCTGGGATGACCCTGAAGGCGGATTGCAGCAGGCGCAGGAGCATGTGAACCTGTTGCTCGCCGCCGAGAAGAAGTAGGCGCGAACCGGCCGCGGCGTCTCCAGACGGCTCGCGTCCCGCGTCCCCACCCCGCGTCAGCCGGGGACGCGGTGTCATCCACGCCGACACGATGCACACGACCTTCCGTGGCACGATCATCGAATGGCGCGGCCCATCGCCGTACTATTTCATCGTCGTGCCGGAGAAGACCTGCCGCGACCTGCGCGACATGGCCGGGTTCGTGACCTACGGCTGGGGGATGATCCCCGTGACGGCGCGGATCGGCGCGACCGAGTGGACGACCTCGCTCTTCCCCCGCGAAGGACGCTACTGGGTGCCGATCAAGGACAAGGTGCGCGAAGCCGAGGGCGTGGACGAGGGAGATCGCGTGCGCATCCAGCTCGCCCTGCGATCGCGTTGACCTGCCCCCGCACGGGCATGCCAGCTATTTGTGGTTTGCCTTCCGCCAGGTGTCCCGACGGTCCGCCAGCAGCTGGTGCCATTCCGCCATCCCGGTCCCGCGTTTCGCCGAGAGCTCGAGGATGGTCATCCCCGGACGCACGTCATGGATGGCGGCGTGCGCCGCACCCCTGTCGAACTCGCAGGCCTCCGCAAGGTCGATCTTGGTGATCAGGGCGACGTCCGCGGAGTTGAACATGGTGGGATACTTCTGCGGCTTGTCCTCGCCCTCCGTCACGGAGAGCAGCGCCACGCGCAGCGCCTCGCCCAGGTCGTAGCTCGCCGGACAGACGAGGTTCCCGACGTTCTCGATGAACAAGACGTCCAGCGCGCCGAGGTCCCACTCGCCGAGGAAGTCACCGATCATCTCGGCTTCCAGGTGACACCGTCCGTGGGTGTTGATCTGCCGGACCGGGACGCCGCTCCGGGCCAGCCGGCGCGCGTCATTGTCGGTCTCGAGGTCTCCCACCAGGGCGGCGCATCGCTGCCCGGCCGCCGACAGCTCGGTGAGGGTGCGCTCCAGCAGTTGCGTCTTCCCGGTGCCCGGGCTGGACACGAGGTTCACCACAAAGACGCCGGCGTCCTCGAACCGCGTCCGCAATGCGCGCGCCAGCTCATCGTTCTTCTTGAGCACACCAGCACGCACTTCCACAATCCGGGTCTGGCTCATCCGTCCGATTCCTCGATCTCCAGGGAGGCGATCTCCAGTTCCCTTCCGTGGCGAATCTCGCCACACAGGGTGTCGCACGTCGGGCAGCGGAGCCGCTGGATCCCCGGCAGCTCGACTTCCTTGAGGCAGTGGGCGCACCACACGACCAGCGGCACCTCGATGATGTCGAGCCGCGAGCCTTCGAGCGCGGTCCCCTGGCTGGCAATGTCGTAGGAGAAGAGGAGCGCGCCCGCTTCCACCCCCGCCAGTCGCCCGACCCGCAGCTGCACGGCCACCACCCGGGCCGCACGGAGCCGCTCCGCCGTCGCCAGGCTCTGTTCCACGATCCCATGGGCCAGCGACAGCTCGTGCATCGATCTCGTTCGGGAAGGTCGCGC
>JAEUJL010000051.1 GCA_016794835.1 Gemmatimonadota bacterium
TGATCTGGCTGTCCCCCACCATCCAGGTCGACATCCTCCAGCACGAAGGCGCCTGGTTTGCGCTCAAGAACCCGGCCCTCGTCACGATCCCGCTGTCGTTCCTCACCGGGATCGTGGTCTCGCTCCTCACGACCGATCCCGCGGCCGTCAGTGGCTACGCCGAGGTGGAGCGGCGGATGCACCTCGGCGACATCGCGGGATAGTTCCAAGGCGCCGCGAAGTTCCCGCGTGACGGCGCGCCCGCCCGGGGTATCTCCGGGCGATGGCACGCAGCTACCTTGCGACGAGAACTCGACCTGCCGCCAGGGAGGATCATGGTCAAGATCACGCTCGACAACGATGCGCTCGTGCTCGACGTCCAGGGAATGCACAAGTTCTGGTCCCTCAAGTCCACGTTGCGGATCCCCCTCGCGGACATTGTCAGCGTCCGCCGCGACCCCGAGCGCGCGCGCGGCCCGCACGGGCTGCGCTTTCCGGGGACGCACCTGCCAGGGGTCTATTTTGCCGGGACGGCCTACCAGTCAGATCGGCGCCCGGACTTCTGGACGGTGCATGACCCTGACAAGGCGCTCGTGATCCAATGCACGGACACCGCGGCCTATGACGAGATCATCGTCGAGGTGGAGCACCCGGACCACGATCTCACGCTCATCACGCGCGCATTGGCATCGCGCTGATGCGGCAGCGCGTCCTGCTCGCGACGGTGGGGACTCGCGGGGACGTGCAGCCGTTCCTGGCCCTGGCGATTGCCCTACGGGATGCGGGACATGACGTCGCGATCTGCACCTGCCCACGCTTTGTGCCGTTCATCGCGCCGTGGGGTGTGGCGACCTTTCCGCTCGACGAGGGGCTGCTGGAGCTGCTGGAATCCCCACTTGGTCGCCTGCTGATCGGCAAGCTGGACAGCGTGTGGTCGGCGCTCCGTCTCCTGCCGTCCGTGATTCCCAGGGTGCGCCCGATCCATGAGCGGATGGTGGCAGACACCTGGGCCGCCACCGTGGCCTGGCGGCCGGACGTGACGGTGTTCCACCCCAAGCTGTTCTGCGTGCCCGCGTTTGCGTCGGCATTGGGTACGCGCGCGATCGCGGCGGCCCTCGCGCCCATCACGGTGCCGACGGGCGAGCGCCCGTTCTGGGGCATGCCACGCCTCCCGCTGGGGAGACCGTACAACCGGGCGACCTACCAGTTCTTGCGCGGCGCGTCGAGCCTCGGGACCCGGGGGTATCTCCGCGAGTGGCGGGCGACCCACGACCCCGCAGGCCGATCCGTCGGATCTGCGCCGCACCGCATGGCGAGCGGTGATCCCGTCCCCGTACTGCACGCTTATAGCACGGCAGTGGTGCCCCGTCCCGCGGACTGGCCGGCGTCGGCGCAGGTCACTGGCTACTGGCGCATGCCATCGACATCGAGCGACGCCGGCCATGGGAATGACGTGCTCCGTGCCTTCCTCGCCTCCGGGGCACCGCCGGTGTACATCGGCTTCGGCAGCATGTCCGGGGTCGATCCTGCCGCGACGACGGCCCTGGTGGTCGAGGCGGTGCGCCTGGCGGGTGTCCGCGCCGTGTTCGCGGCCGGTTGGGGCGGGCTGCAGGTAGCGTCACTCCCGGACACGATCTGTGGCGTGGACCAGGTCGACCATGACTGGTTGTTCACCCGCGTCGCCGCCGTGGTGCACCACGGCGGTGCCGGGACGACCGCGGCGGGGCTTCATGCCGGCGTGCCTTCGGTGATCTGCCCGTTCGGCGTGGACCAGCCCTTCTGGGGTCGCCAGGTCATGGAGCTCGGGGCGGGACCAGCACCGATCGCCCAGCGCCGCTTGAGTGCCCCAGCGCTGGCAGCGGCGATCTCCACCTGCCTCAGCGACCCACGGTATGGGGCCGCCGCGCGACGCATCCAGGAGGTGCTGCGACGCGAGGACGGGACAGACCACGCCGTCCGGGCGATCGAAGCGTCGGCCGCTGGTTCCTGACATGCGCCGGGCCGTGCGCCATGGCACCCGGCCCGGGCAACTTTGCCGTCCTCAGGGATGGCTGTCGTTCATCCGGACGTGATCGATCCCCGCGCCGTGACAGCCCTGGCATGCCGACCCGCGGCCGGCAATCCCGATTTGGGGTGACCCATCAGGCGCATAGTATGCCCAGAGCCAGCCCCCGGTCCCGGCACTGGCTGATCCTCGCTGCTTGTACATCACGGCGTAGCGGTTCAAGGCCCCACCGATGATGAGCTCCTTCACGATCAGGGAGCTGTCCGGAAAGCTCGCCCCCGCACGCACCTTGCCGTTGGCGTCCAGCAGGGCCGCGGCCCGGGCGTTGAAGCGCGTGCGCAACCGGGCTTCGGCGTGGCCGGATTGCACGGATCGCAGCAGGGTGTCCGGGCGGTTCTTGTAGTACGTCCACCCCGTGGACGCACGTGCCAACGCGCTCAGCGCGGCGTCGGTGATGTCGGTGGACCCGCTCGGCGGTGTCACGCCACCCGTGTCGTCGTCCGAGCCGCTACACGCGATGACCAGCAGGAGGGCGGGGAGGACGAGGAGTCTGGTCATGTGTGGTCGGAGTGAGAGGCGGCCACGCGCCGCCATCGTGGTCATGAAAGGGGAAGGGCGGTGGCCGGGATCGGGCGCGCTTCCCATGCGCTCCGGTCGGCCGCGAGATCGAGGATGAAGGTCGAGCCGGCACCTTCCGTGCTCGTGGCGTCCACGCGGGCTCTCTGGGTGTGGGCGAGGGTGCGGGCAATCGCCAGCCCCAGCCCGGCCCCGCCGTGCACCCGGCTGCGCGACGCCTCCACCCGGTAAAAGCGATCGAACACCCGCGGGAGATGTTCAGCCGCGATGCCAGTCCCCGAGTCGCGTACCTCGGCGATCACCGAGGCGGCCGCGCGGCGCACGGCCACCACGATGTGCCCGGACGGGGTGTGACGCGCCGCGTTGGACACAAAGTTCAGCAGGATCTGGCGCGTGTAGGCCGGATCCCCATGCGCGGTGATGGCCCCCGGGTGGTCCGTGGTGACCGCCACCGGCTTGTCGACACACATCACGCCGCCCAGCTCGGCGACCTCGTCGGCGATGACCCCGAGGTCGAAGTCGCGCACGCGCGGGGTGAGCTCGCGCGAGTCGCCGCGCGCGATGAGCAGCAGTCCCTCGATCAGCTGGCACGCCTGGTCGACGGAGGTGCCGATCGCGCCTAACGATTCGCGCAGTTCCTCGGGGGTCCGGCGCTCGTCGAGGGCCCACTGGGCCTGGGCGCGCAGGTGCGTCAGCGGCGTGCGCAACTCATGGCTCACGTCCGCCGTGAACTGTGCCAGCGCCAGGTGGGCCCCCTCGACCCGGGCGACCAGGTCGTTGATCGCGTGGCCGACCCCGGTCAGTTCCGCGACCCCGGTCGGCGCGGTGACCCGACGACTGAGCTCCGTTGGGCGGATCCCGTGCGTTTCCTCCACCAGGGTCTGGAGCGGGCGCAGCGTATCGGCCGTGGAGGTGCGCACCGCGCGATGGGCCGCCCAGGCGACGATCGGGAGCCACAGGAGGCTCAATGCGACCAGGCCGCCCAGCGCGAGGACCATCGGCCACCGACTCGCGCTCACGTACAGGTCAAAGTCCCCTGCTGCACGGTGGTAGAGCAGGGGCCATCCCGGTCCGGTGACCGAGGTGACCATCTCCCGGCGCACGGCGTCGGGTGAGCTCGCCTGCCCGGCCTGCTCGATCAGCTTGGCGGGCATGCCCGGCGAGAGGTAGTACACCTTCGGCATGCCGTCGTTGGAGTCGACCGTCCGCAGGATGACGAACCGGGCGTCGTTGCCCACGCCCAGCAGCGCGGACGTCAGCATGTCGGGGGCCACCGTCGTGCGTTCGCCCGCGGGGTCCGCATACATCCCGAGCAGGGACTCGATCACGTCGGCCGAGCGCCCCAGCGCGTGGCGGGCCAGGACTTCGCTCAGCGCGGCAAACCCGAGCAGCGTGGCGGCCGTGTACCACAGGAGCGTGCGCACGGTGAGCTGGCGCAGGCGCGCGACCAGCGCGTCGGCCAGCGATCGTTCCGTGGTCATGGCACCTCCAGACGATACCCGACACCACGAACGGTCACGATCTCCGGTGCATCGTCGTGGACCGCCAACTTCCGCCGCAGGTACGTGATGTACTGATCCACCACGTTGGTCTGCGGGTCGAACTGGTAGTTCCAGACGGCCTCGGCGATGCGTGAGCGCGACAGGGTGCGCCCCGCGTTGAGCATCAGGAACTCGAGCAACGCGAACTCGCGCGGGGACAGGTCAATGGCCTGCGACGCGAGGGCAACGCGACGCCCGAGCTGGTGCAGCGTCAGCAGACCGACCCGCAGGACGGGTTCTGCCCCACCCAGGCGGGCGCGCCGCACGAGGGCCTGGATGCGCGCCAGCAATTCCGCGAGGTCAAACGGCTTGGCGAGGTAGTCGTCCGCCCCGCTCTCGAGCCCGCGCACGCGGTGCGCCAGTTCGGCGCGGGCCGTCAACATCAGGATGGGTGTCAGCACGCCCGCCGCCCGCAACGTGGTGAGCACGTCGAATCCATCGCGCTCCGGCAGCATCACGTCGAGGACGATGCAGTCATACGACTTCGAGGCCGCGGCCTCGAGCGCCGTTGCGCCCGAAGCCGCCTCCTCGACCGTCACCCCCTCCTCGCGCAGCGCCTTGCGCAGGAACTGACGGAGGTGCTTGTCATCCTCGACGATCAGGACATGGGTCACGACGCAATATGCCAGGTCAGGGAACGGGGATCAGCTCGTGCCACCGGCACGCTGGATCGTGATCATCGCCACCGGGCCCTTCCAGCCATGCTGGGCGGGGACGAGCGCGGCTTCCCCATGGAATACGGGGTGCATCCGGATGGTTCGCGATTCGGCACGCCGCCCGCTGCCACCGGCCGGACCGCTGACCGGACCGATGCCGAAACACGGCGGGACGATATCGGCGCTGGCCTCCGTATTGCGCTCCGTGCCCGCATCGTAGCCATAGGCGTAGGCAGTCACCGGCTGGTCGTCGGACGGCAGGGCAACCGCGTTCACGCCGGCAAAGCCGTCATTGCTGCAGATGAGCATGGTCGCGAGGGACAAGAGGCGGTGCTCCCTGTCGGCCTTGATGGTCGCCTGCACGGAGGTCGACCCGGGTCCGCCAATCCGATGCGCCGGCGCACCCGTGGTGACCACGTCATACACACCGCGGGCGCCGGTCAACATCGCCGCGGATACGGACGGATCGCCGTCCTCGGCAATCGCCTTGATGCCCGCGGAGGCCGTGGCACCCATCGCGAACAGCGACACGCGACGGACGTGCGTGGCGATGACGGCCGGCGACAGGGGCTGGCCCGTCGTGAGGTTGGTGATCGTGACGTCGTAATACTCGGCGGCGGTCAGCCGGTTTGCACTCGCGTCGGCGGGAACGAGCGCCGTTGGCTGGTCCGTCCCGCACGCGACAACCGCGGCGGAGACGAGGAACGGGGTGATGCGACGAAACATCGGTGAACTCCTGTCAGGGTGAGTGGTGCGGTGACAGGGTCAACGTGCGGCGATACGGCCGCGCGATGCGCTGTATGTGAAGACTCACACACAGCGCTCATGCGCTGCACTTAAGCCTCAGGTCCGGCGAAGACGTCCTCGATGGGCAGGCCCACCAGCCGCGCAATGCGGAAGGCCAGCGACAGGCTCGGTTCGTAGCGCTCGGTCTCGATCGAGTTCACCGTCTGGCGCGAAACCCCCAAACGCTCGGCCAGCTCGGCCTGGGACCAGCCGCGGTCCGCGCGCAATTCCTTGAGTCGCGTCTTCATTGGTCGCGATACCGCCGCATGGCGAATGCGAGCCCGACGGAGTACGAGAGGATGAGGAACGGCCAGATGTGCCGAAAGCCCCAGTTCCGCGGGTCCAGCGGACGGGCGACCTCCACCAGGCCGAGGGTCATCAGGAAGACGAGCACCACCGGAAAGGCGATGGCGAGGGCCTCGAACTGGATCCGCCGATGCATCTCGTCCATCCGGCCCAGCTCCCGGATGAGGCCCAGGAGCATCAGCAGGAAGAACGGGAGCGGGAGTAGCGCCACGGCCACCCGGGCCGCGCCGTCCGGGCCCCCGGGATTCCCCTCCAGCCAGACCCGGACGGCGAAATAGGTGGTGGCCCAAAGGGGGAATCCCCAGAGGAGGGCGGGGTGCAGGGTTCGAAGTGATCGGCGATCGCTCATGGCGGGGTTGGCGGGCACGAGCCGATAGTAAAGCATGCTTTACTATCTGTCAAGCATGCTTGTCACTCTGGCGGGGTTGGGGATGAGGAGGCGGCCCGGCAACAGGGCGGGTTATGTTCACCGCCATGTCACTCGCGAACGAGAAGATTCCCTACCTCCCGGAGCGCATCGCGGGGCTGGGGACGATTGCTACCAACCTCAGCTGGAGCTGGAGTCGCAGCGCCCGCCGGCTGTTTTCCCTGGTCGACGACTCCCTGTGGCACCTCACCCGGCACAACCCGATCGCCCTGCTGCGGCGGGTGGATCCGAGCCGACTGAGCGAATGCGCGCGGGATCCGCAGTTCCTGGAGCTCTACGACCGGGTCATCGACGACGTGCACCGCGAGGGGTCGTTCGTGGACACCTGGTTCCACGACCAGTTCCAGGACTTGCGGGGCCAGGTGGTGGCCTACTTCTGCGCGGAGTTTGGGCTCCACAACTCGGTGCCGATCTACTCCGGCGGTCTCGGGGTGCTGGCTGGCGACCACTGCAAGTCGTCGTCGGACCTCGGCGTGCCGCTGGTGGGCATCGGGTTGTACTACCAGAAGGGGTACTTCGACCAGAAGCTCAACCTGGACGGGTTGCAGGAGGACTCGGACGAGCACTTCGACGTGAAGAACACGCCGCTGGAGCGCTTGTACGGTCCCGCGCGGGAGCCGTACCTCGCGGTGGTGCGCACGTTCGGCCGCAACATCCATGTCGGGGCCTGGCGGATGCTGGTCGGTCGCGTCCCGGTGTACCTGCTGGACACGGACCTCGAGCAGAACGACCCCGCGGATCGCGACCTCACATCCAAGCTCTACACGGGCGGCCCGGATGTGCGCTTGCGGCAGGAGTGGATCCTCGGGGTTGGCGGCGTGCGGGTCCTGCGGGCGGTCGGGGCCTCACCGACGGCGTGGCACGCGAACGAGGGGCACGCGGCGTTCATGCTCGTCGAACGCGTGCGCGAGCTCACGACGGGTGGGATGGCCTTTGATGAAGCGGTCCGCCAGGTGCGCGCGAGCAGCGTCTTCACGACGCACACCCCGGTTCCCGCGGGGCACGATGCGTTCGACTTCGGCAAGCTGGAGGAGTGCACCGGGCCGGTGTGGGACGAGATGGGGATCCCGAAGGAGATGTTCCACCAGATCGGGAAGCACCCGACGGAGAACCGCCTGCAGTTCCAGATGACGGTCTGCGCGTTGCGCCTGTCGCGCTATGTGAATGGGGTGGCGCGCAAGCATGGTGAGGTCTCGCGCTCGATCTGGGGTCCGCTCTGGCCGGATCGCGACGCGACGAGGGTGCCCATCGGGCACGTCACCAACGGGGTCCACAAGGCGACCTGGATGGCGCGCGAGCTCATGGACCTGTTCGACCATGAACTCGGCCATGACTGGCCGCAGCACGTGGGCGATCCCACCTTCTGGGAGCGCGTCCTCGACGTGGATGACGCGCGCCTGTGGCACCTGCACGGCGAGCTGAAGGTCGGGATGATGAACTTCATCCGCGAAGAGGCACGCCGTCGTTGGGCCCGGCACTGGAAGGAAGCGTCCCATGTCGTCGGCGCCGGGACGCTGCTGAACCCGACGGCGCTCACGATCGGCTTTGCGCGTCGGTTTGCCACGTACAAGCGCGCCAACCTCATCTTCCATGACGCCGAGCGGTTGCGACGGTTGCTGGTGGACCCGGCGCGTCCCGTGCAGATCATCTTCGCCGGCAAGGCGCACCCGGCGGACACGCCGGGGAAGGAAGTGCTCAAGTCCGTGTACGCGTTCACGCGCGACTCGCGCTTTGAGGGGCGGGTGGCGTTCATCGAGGACTATGAACTGCACCTGGCGCATCGGTTGGTGCAGGGGGTGGACCTCTGGCTCAACCTGCCGAGGGTGCCGTTGGAGGCGAGCGGCACGAGCGGGATGAAGGCCGCCCTGAACGGCGTGCCGCAGCTCTCGACGCTGGACGGCTGGTGGCACGAGGGGTACGACGGACTCAACGGGTGGGCGATTCCCCCGGCGTCATCACGGGCGACCCCTGATGACTGGGACGCGGACCACTTCTATCGTCTCCTCGAGGAGCAGGTGGTGCCGCTCTACTACACACGCGATGAACGTGGCATTCCCCGGGCGTGGATCCAGAAGATGAAGCACGCGATTCGCGTGGCCGGGCAGCAGTTCACGTCACGGCGCATGCTGCAGAACTACGCCCGGCAGTACTACGCGCCCGCCATGCGTGGGACGACCCAACCGGACGATCCACCAACGGCGTAACGCAGGGGGAACCATGGCAGTACGCAAGCGGAGCACCGCAGCCGCAGGGTCGACGCCACGCAAGCCGCGGGCGAAGGCGGCGCCCGTCGCCCCGGTCGAGCAGCAGCGGCCGTATCCGTTGCTGACCCCGGCCGGCGAGCCGGTGCAGGTCGTGCACGTGGCGGCGGAACTCGCACCCTTCGCCCGCACCGGCGGGTTGGGGGAGGCGGTCGCCAACCTGGCCCTGGAGCAGGTGAAGGCGGGGCTCAAGGTGGCGGTGATCATGCCCCTGTACCCGCAGGTCCGCACGGTGGTGAGTGACTTTGTCCGCGTCGGGGATCCGTTCCCGGTGGTGGTGGGGGCACGCACGGAGGAGGTGCACCTGTGCGAGTCGCAATCGCTGCGCGCCCGCGAGGGTGAGGGCAAGCCGCGGGTGTACTTCGTGGCCAACGCCCACTTCTTCGATCGCGAGGGGATCTACGGCGACGCAGGGGGCGACTACCCGGACAGCGCCGAGCGCTGGGGGTTCTTCGCGCTCGCGGCGCTCAACGCGCTGCCGCGGATCGCGGAGGCGCCGGTGATGATGCATGCCCACGACTGGCACGCGGCGCTGGCGCCCGCGTACCTGCGCGCCTACGACATGGGGCGGCCGTTCTACCGCAAGACGTACAGCACGCTCACGGTGCATAACGCGGGCTACCAGGGGCACTTCGCCGCCGAGACGCTGGGCAAGGTCGGCCTGCC
>JAEUJL010000056.1 GCA_016794835.1 Gemmatimonadota bacterium
CGTCTGCCGTCTGCCGTCTGCCGTCTGCCGTCTGCCGTCTGCCGTCTGCCGTTGCCGCCCCCTCACCCGATTCCCCTTGGCCCATTCCATCTTTGCGCGGAAGTCCGTCGCTGATTGTGAAGCCGACGTCACCCACGGCACCGGACTCAAGCGCTCACTGACCAAGTGGCACCTCACCGCGCTCGGCGTGGGCGCCACCATTGGCGCCGGCATCTTTGCCACGACCGGCACGGCGATCGTCGGGGACGCGGCCCGTCCTGGTGCCGGCCCGGCGATCATCTTCTCCTTCCTGCTCACCGCGGTGGCGTGTGGGTTCGCCGCGTTGTGTTACGCCGAGTTCGCGGCGATGGTGCCGATTGCCGGGTCGGCCTACACCTACTCGTATGCCGCGTTAGGCGAGTTCGTCGCCTGGATCATCGGGTGGGACCTGATCGTCGAGTACGCGGTGGGAAACATCGGCGTCGCGATCGGCTGGTCCGGCCACTTCCGCGAGCTGCTCTCCCTCCTTGGGCGGCACATGCCCGCGTGGTTGAGCACCGACTACCGCAGCGCCCATGACGCCTTCAACGCGGTGGCGGCCGGGGCGACCGACGCCCCCACCCAGTTCCTCGCGTCCGCCTGGACCGGGGCGCCGCACCTCGGCAGCCTGCCGTTGATCGTGAACCTGCCCGCGGCACTGGTGGTGTTCACGATGACGATCATTCTGGTCCGTGGCGTCCGTGAGTCGGCGAACTTCAACAATGCGATGGTGCTCCTCAAGGTGGGGATCATCCTCTTCTTCATCGCCGTGGGCACGTTCCTGATCAACCCCTCCAACTGGACCAACCCGGCCGACGGTGGTTTCGCCCCCAATGGGTTCGCCGGCGTGTCCGCGGCGGCGGCGATCATCTTCTTCGCCTACATCGGGTTCGACGCGGTGTCCACGGCGGCCGAGGAGGCAGAGAACCCGGCGCGCGACATGCCGTTCGGGATCATCATGTCGCTCCTCATTTGCACCGTGCTGTACATCATCCTCTCCGCGGTGCTCACCGGGATGGCGCCGTGGAAGCAGCTGGGGACGGCGGAACCGATGATCACGGCGCTCCAGTTTGCGAACGGCCCGCCGGTGCTGCTCAACGCGTCGCGCTTCATCATTGCGCTCGGCGCCGTGATCGCGATGGGGTCGGTGCTCCTCGTCTTCCAGATGGGGCAGCCACGCATCTTCTTCTCGATGGCGCGTGACGGCCTGCTCCCGCCGTTCATGGCCAAGGTGCATCCGCGATTCCGCACGCCGTGGGTTGGCACGATCATCACCGGGACCTTTGTCGCGACCTTCGCGGCCTTCGCCAACATCGCCGAGGTGGTCGACCTCACCAACATCGGCACGCTGTTCGCGTTCGTCCTCGTGTCGATCGGCGTCATCATCCTCCGCATCCGGGAGCCGGATCGTCCCCGGCCGTTTCGCGTCCCCGGTGCGCCGTTCACCCCGTTGATCTCCGTCGCCGCCTGCCTGTACCTGATGATGCAGCTGCCCGCCGTGACCTGGATCCGCTTCGGGATCTGGCTGGCGGTCGGGCTCGTGGTGTACTTCCTCTACGGCTACCGGCACTCGGTGCTTCGCACGGGTCGGCGGGTGGTCGTGGACACGCTCAAGTAGGCCGCAGCGCCATGCACGAGGCCGAGGAAGTCGAGATCGTCCCGGTCACTGACGGGGCCCTGCTCGACGACGCGCGCGCCCTCGTGCTGGCGTACGGGGAGTGGGTCCGCGGCTTTCCCGGATACGAGACCGCGCTCGAGGCGCAGGGATTCGCCCGCGAGGTCCAGGAGTTTCCCGCGGAGTACGCGCCCCCCGACGGTCGGCTGTTCGTCGCGCTCGTCAATGGGCTCGTGGGGGGCACGGCGTCATTGCGTACTATCGAGCCAGGGGTGGGCGAGGTCAAGCGACTGTTCGTCGCTCCCGGATATCGCGGCATGTCATTGGGGAACCGTCTCCTCGAGGCGCTGCTCGACGAGGCGAAGCGCATGGGGATGACGCGGCTTCGCCTCGACACCTTGCCGTTCATGCACACGGCCGTGCGGCAGTACCGTCGACTCGGGTTCGTCGAGCGGGCGCCGTATGGTGAGGTGCAGTTGCCCGGCGGGCGTTATTTCGAGTTGGAGTTGGAGGGCGACCTGGCGCCGGTCCTCGAGCGATTCCGCCCCGACTACGCCGCGGCCTTCGAGCGCCTCAACCGGGGATGGCTGGAGGAGTTCTTCCGCGTCGAGCCCAAGGATGAAGCGGTCTTTCGCGACGTCGAGGGACAAGTGATCGCCCCTGGCGGGGAGATCTTCTTCATCAGGGTCGGGGCGCAGCTCGTCGGGTCGTGCGCGGTGCTGCGCCATGGCCCGGGGGTGTACGAGCTGTCCAAGATGGCCGTCGACCCGGCCTGGCGCGGCCGTGGGTTCGGGGAGTGGCTGGTGCGCTCCGCGATCGACTTCGCGCGTTCGCAGCAGGCGACGCGACTCTACCTGCTGTCGGACGAGGTGCTCCGTGATGCGTTGCGGCTCTACGAGCGTACGGGGTTCCAGCGCGTGCCGTTCCCCGGCTCGACGGGATATCAGCGCGGCGACGTCATGATGGAGTTCCCGCTTTGACGCGGGCGCGCTCCTGGAGGATCGCCACGATTCCGGGGATGATCGACACGATGATGATGCCGAGGATCACCAGCGAGAAGTTGTCCTTCACGATCGGCAGGTTGCCGAAGAAGTAGCCGGCGAGGAGCATCGACGAGACCCAGGTGATGGCGCCCGTCACGTTCCACATCGCAAAGCGGGCGTACGACATCGTCCCGGCCCCGGCGACGAACGGGGCAAAGGTCCGGATGATCGGGACAAACCGGGCGAGGAAGATCGTCTTGCCGCCGTGGCGCGTGAAGAACTCGTGGGTCTGGTCGATGTGCGCCTTCTTCACGAACGGCAGCTTACCAGCCGCCGCCTGGCTGCCAAAGATCGTCCCGGTCCAGTAGTTGACGGCGTCCCCGGCGATGGCGCACACGATCAGCAGCCCCAGGAGGAGCCAGACATTCATCACGCCGGTGGCGGCGGCCAGCGCCCCCGTGGCGAAGAGCAGGGAATCGCCCGGCAGGAACGGCGTCACGACCAGCCCGGTCTCGGCAAAGATGATCAGCGCGAGCACGACGTAGGTCCACGGGCCCGCCCACGCGACGAGGGCCGCCAGGTGTGCGTCGAGGTGCAGGACGTAGTCGATGGCGGTCTGCAGGAATTCCATGGGTGGGACTAGGTCGTCGGTGAGGCTCGTCCGGCGCGGAGCGCGGCCGCCACGGCGCCGCGCACCGGGACGACTTCGTCATCCCGCAACACGGCACCCGGGAGGGCGGTCTTGAGACGCGCGTACATCCGCTTGCGGAGCAGGGACCCGCGGGCCATCAGCCCGCCGCCTAACGCCATCGGGATCGCCACGCGTTCGTCGACGAACAACTGACGCGCCAGGGTGCGGGCATGCAACAGCAGTTCCTCGACCGCGAGGCTCACGAGCGAGTTCGCGCGCAGGTCGCCGCCCTGCGCGACCTGCAGCACCACCCGGGCCAGCGCGGCCAGGTCCGCCGCCGAGGCGTGCGCGGCCCAGGGGACCAGCTCCGAGACGTCGCCGCACTCCGTGGCCGTGAGCACGGCACCGGTCAGCGCCGTCTCCATCTCGCGACCGTCGTAGGAGGCCGTCACCACGCTGAGCGCGCGACGCCCCAGCCAGACGCCGCTCCCCTCGTCGCCGCACACGGGGCCCCAGCCGCCACACCGCGCGGTGGCCCCCGTCGGCCCACGTCCCCACGCGATCGAGCCGGTCCCGGCCGTCACGAGGATCCCGGCACCGGTCCCGAACGCGTCCTCGAGGCCGATCAACGCGTCCGAGTAGACCACGACCTCGTCGGCCAGGCCAAGCGCCGCCAGGGCCTGGGTGAGTGCCTCACGCTCCGGCTCTCGCCCCACACCCGCCACGCCGGCGCAGAGCACCCGCGGCACGGCCGGCTGCTGTCCTGCTTTGTCCAGTGCCTCGCGCACCGTCGCCGCGATGATCTCGGCAGATGCCGAGGCCGCCCCGGGGCGCACGGCACTCCCCGGGCCTTCGGCCGCCCCGAGGACGTGTCCCGCCTCGTCAGCCACCGAGACGCGCGTGTGGCTGCCCCCGCCATCCACACCGACGACAAACATGCTCATGAGCGCCGACCTGGCGCGTGCGTCAACGAACTGATCATGCCAACGAGGACCGTGATGGAAGTGCCGATGAGGACGTACCAGGGCCACGCGATGCGCGCGAACGGCCCCAGGCTGGAAGCGAGCGAAGGATAAGCGGCCCCCAGCTGTTTTGCGAAGACCACGATGGCCATGCATGCGATCCCCACCGACATCCCGGTGATGGCATCGCGCTGCTGCGCGCGTGGCCACCAGATGCCGAGGAAGAAGCCACCGAGCAGGCCCCCATACGTGAACGACGCGATCGAGAGGGCGATGACGACGACCGGTGTCCCCTGCGCCTTGTAGAGGAGGGCGCCACCCACCAGGATCACCGCCCACCCAAGCGTGAATCGCTTGCCGACGCGCAGGACCCCCGGATCGTCGGCGCTCCGGCCGGTCAGCGGGAGGTAGATGTCGTGCGTGGTCGCCGCGGCCAGCGAGTTGATGCTCCCCGAGACGGTACTCATCGCCGCCGCGAGGATCGCCGCGACCACGAGCCCGGTCATCCCGGGCGGCATCACCTCGATGATGAACGTCGGGAAGATCTCATCCGGCTTGGGGAACTGCCGGGCCTCGTAGAACGCCCAGAGGCCAATGCCGATGAACAGGAACATCGCGAACTGGATGATCACGGCGATCCCGGACCCGATCAGCGAACGTCGGGCATCGCGCAACGAGTTGGCCGCCAACAGGCGCTGGACGATGAGTTGGTCCGCGCCATGCGACGCCATCGCGAGGAACGCCCCGCCGAGGAGCCCTGCCCACAGGGTGTGTGGCCGGTCGATCACGAGGGCCGTGTCCACCACGCGCAGCTTGCCGGCCTCGCCCGCCCGGGCCAGGATGGCCGACCATCCCCCGTCAACGCCCTGGCCCAGCAGCCAGAGTGCGCCGATGCCGCCTAACAAGTAGACCCCCGTCTGCAGGACGTCGGTCCACACCACGGCACGCATCCCGCCGTGATAGGTGTACAGCAACGTGAAGGCCCCCAGGATGAGGATCGACACGGGGCCCACCAGGTGCGGGGGCAGCACGGGACCCATGATCAGCCCGATGGGGATCGCCGTCGCAAAGACCCGCACCGAGTCGCCGAGGGCACGCGTCACCATGAAGGTGATGGAGGCCAGTCGACGCGTCGCGATCCCGAAGCGCCGCTCCAGGAGCGCATACGCCGTGACCAGCTCGCCCTGGAAGTACCGGGGCAGCAGCACGGCCGAGACCACCAGGCGGCCGGCCAGGTAACCGCAGGCGACCTGCAGGAAGGTGAAGTCCCCCAGGTACGCCAACCCGGGGATGGAGATGAACGTCAGGGCACTGGTCTCGGTGGCCACGACGGAGAACAGGATCGCCCACCAGGGAATCGCCCGGTCCGCGACGAAGTAATCGCGAGCGGATTTCTGCCCGCGCCCCAGCCAGATCCCCAGCCACACGGTGATCCCCATGTAGGCGACCAGCACCACGAGGTCGAGGAGCGTGAATTGACGGCTCATGCGGGAGTGCGCCGGGTGAAGGGGGGGCTGGCCGCGTCAGTCCGCGTGGTGACTCGCGTGGCGCCGGACGCGCGCTCAGCCACCCGCCGTGACGACATAGGCCTCCATGGCGAAATACTCGGCGAGGCCCAGCTCGTTGAGGATGCGTGCCGTGTCCTTGTTCCTGCTTTCCACCCGTTGCCAGAACTCGCGATCGTCCTGGCCGGGGAAGGGGGCGGAGTCCTTCTGGGACTGGTGGCGGAAGATCGCCTGGATCTTGAGGTCCAGCTCATCCTGCGACAGCGGCACGAGGTAGTTGGCCTC
>JAEUJL010000102.1 GCA_016794835.1 Gemmatimonadota bacterium
GATCTCCGTCACCGAGCGCACGCGAGAGATCGGCGTCCGCAAAGCCCTGGGCGCCACCGCCGGCACGATTCGCTGGCAGTTCCTCGTCGAGGCAGCCACGTTGACCAGCGTGGGGGCCCTGATCGGGCTCGCCATCGGGGCGGGGCTTGCCTGGCTGATCCGCACGAGCAGCCCGATTCCCGCCGCGCTGCCGCCGAGTATCGTGGCGACCGCGCTCCTGGCGAGCGCCATCACGGGTGTGGCGTTTGGGATGGTCCCGGCGCTGCGCGCCTCGCGACTCGATCCGGTCGACGCCCTGCGCTACGAGTAGGGCCACAAACGACGAACGGCGCCCTGGGGGCGCCGTTCATCCTGCCAGCTCGCCGGTGTGCGGCTAGAGCGTGTTCTTGAAGAAGGTCGTCACGACGCCCACGGTGGGTGCGGACGTCCACCCCGGGCCGCCATGCGCCTCTCCCTGCAACAGCTGGAGGGCCGCCGACCCAGGCATCACCGCATTGAGCCGCGCCGCCATGGCCTGGCTCTGCTGGTAGGGGACGGTGCAGTCCTTGGTTCCGTGCATGATCAGGAACTTCGCGTCACCGGCCGTCACGTAGGCGCGGGGGTTGGCGGACTGCACGATGTTCGGAACGGTCGGGATCGGGGCGCCCACCAGCTTGGATTCCGGCGATTGCGCGGAGCTGTGGCCGGTGCCACCGAAGAGCGGACAGCCGTTGAGGGCGAGCTGCGCATCCATGGACAGGAAGGCGACCGGGCCAAACCAATCCGCCACCGCCTTCACCTTCTCCGACATCGTGGGATTGCCGAGGCTGAGATCCGTGAGGGAGGCGATCCCGTCGGTCGTCCCGAGCATCGCCGCGAGGTGCCCACCGGCCGAAAGCCCCCAGGCTCCGACCCGGTTGGCATCGAGGTTGTAGGCTGCGGCATTCGCCCGGACCCAGCGGAGGGCCGCCTTCACGTCATGCATCTGCGCGGGCCACTTGGCCTCACCCGACAACCGGTAGTTGATGGAGACCACGGCGATCCCCTTGGTGAGCAGGGTCAGCACCGCATTGGTGGGGCTCAGCTGCTTGTCCCCGCTGCTCCAGCCACCGCCGTGGATCCACAGGACGACGGGGTACGGCTTCGCCCCGGTGGTGGGCAGGTGAATGTCGAGCTTCTGGCTCGCCGACCGCGTCGCGTAGGGAACGTTCGTGACCGCCAGGATTCCGGGCGTCACATCCAGCAGGGGGGCCTCTATGCGTTCCGTCGCGACACCGGTCGCGGTCTGGTCAGAACAGGCTGCCATCCCCGCCACCACCACCGCCGCCATCGAGAGGGAGAGAAACCGTTTCGTCATGTGCACTGGAGGATTGATACAACGCCAAACAAAACAAGCCGGGCGCGGCATCTTACACCGGCGCCCGGAATTGCGATGTGACCCCCTGCACATCCGCGTTGTAGCACATGGCACTCTCGCGGACAGAATGTCTCCGGCAGGCCCGCTTTGTCAGCTGTGTGCAAGACAGCTCAACGTCGCGATCGTAACACCTCCAGGGGCCGCCCCGCGCGCGGGGCAAACTGTGCGTAGTCCTTCCCGAGCAATGCCGCCACGGTGGCGGCGACCTGGTCCTGGGTCACGACTCCCGTCGTTGCCACGCCTCCTGCGGGCGTGTCCGGGCCCATGATCGCCATCCAGATGTGCTCCGCGCCCTGCACCTCCTGCCCGTGATCGCGCCAGGCCGACGGCCCGTCCCCGCGACCATGGTCGGTCGTCACGATGAAGGTCGTGGTGCCCCGGTACTCGGGCATCGCCTGCATGGTGGTCCAGAGGTCCTTGATGTACCCGTCCACGCGATGGGCCGATTGCAGCACGAGATCGTAGTTCCCGCCGTGCGCCCACTCGTCGGTCTCGCCGTACCCGACGAAGAGCACGCGCGGCCGCCTGGTCCGGATGTACTCCTTGGCGACGAGGTGCATGTGGGAGTCGACCGCGTTGTTCTCCCACATCCGCGTGGTCGTCCGATAGATCTCGTTGATCAGCGCCTTGCGTGGCTCTCGGGCCGCGGCCCCGGTGAACGGCGGATCCCAT
>JAEUJL010000114.1 GCA_016794835.1 Gemmatimonadota bacterium
ACCGACAACACCCGGATGACACGCGGGCGGGCGATCGTCCTCATGGCCACCACCACCTGGCTCCTGTCGATCCCGCCGAGCATCAACATGGAGATCTTCGTCCCGTGGGACCTGACCTTCGGCTCCGGGATGCAGACCCTCGGCGCGTTGCTCGCCGCCGTCGCGTTTGGCTGGTCGCTCAAGCGCGCGGACGCGTTGCGCGAGCTCGTGGATGCCGGCGCCTTTGCCCCGTGGTTGTACTGGTGGATTCGACTCGGGATACCCATCGCCATCCTGGCCGTGGGCGTGTGGTGGGCGGCGACCAGCCTCCTCGGCCTCGCCGCAGGCGTCTAACGCCCGGTTGACCGCGACAGCGCGCGGCGTTCGATTGCCCTTCCCCGTCCCACTCGCGACCGCATGCCCGTCAGCGCCTCCAGCTCCAGCGTCATCTTTGCCGCGTTGAAGGACGCGGGGGTGCGCATCATGTCGGCGCTGCCGGAGACGTGGCTGGTGCACCTCATTCGTTTGGCCGAGGAGGACCCCGAAGTCACCCTCGTGCGACTCGCGAAGGAGGAAGAAGGGGTCGGGATCTCGATGGGGGCGCACCTGGCTGGCGTGCGGTCCGCCATGCTCATGCAGAACCACGGCTTCCTCGCATCGGTGAATGGGATCGTCTCCGGCGCCCAGCTCTACCGCATCCCGCTGTTGATGCTGGTCAGCGCGCGCGGGGAGTTCGGCGAGCGGGACCCGTGGCAAACGGAAGGCGGCGGGGTCACGGTCGGGGTGCTCGACGCGCTGCGCGTCCCGACGCGTCGACTCGATGCGGTCGCTGACGTCCCGCGGGGGATCGCCGAGGCGATGACGCTGGCGTACGCCGCAAGCCGACCGGTGGCGCTCCTCCTGGGGCGGTCCCTGATGTGGGAGGAGGGTTGATGGAGCGGCGCGCATGTCTCGAGGCGATCCACGCCGACCTGGCCGACGTCGCCGTGGTCACGATCATGGGTGCCGTGGCGGCCGAGCTCCAGGCGATCGGCCACCGGCCCAACTTCTTCTACCTGCAGCACGCCATGGGCCTGGCGTCCTCGTTAGGCCTGGGGATCGCCTTGGCCCAGCCGACGCGTCCGGTGGTGGTCTTCGACGGAGACGGGTCGCTGCTGATGAACCTCGGGGGGCTCACGACCCTCGCCCGCTATCGCCCCCGGAACCTGGTCCACGTCGTGTTCGACAACGAGAGCCTGCTTTCGGTCGGTGGCTTTCCCACCGCCACATCCACGGGCAGTGACCTCGCCGCAATCGCCGCCGCCGCCGGGGTTCCACGCGCCGTGACGGTGCGCAGCATCGCCGAGTTCGTGGACGCGTTTCGCGCGGCGCGTGCGTCCGGCGACCTCACGACGATCGTGGCCAAGGTGGAGGCCGTGGGCCCCAAGGCCTTCGTCACCGACCTCGCTCTGCTCGAGAACCGCTACCAGTTCGCGCGCTACCTCCAGGGTCGCGCACCGCTTTAGGCTTTGCGTCTTGCGCCCCGCGCCCAGCGTCCCGCGTCCCGCGTCCCGCGCCCTGCCCTCTCACACCTTCCGTCGCCTTCCCCCGCCGCGCCATGTCCACCCTCGCCCAGCTCATCAGCGACCTTGCCGAAGGTCGGCTGCAGGTCATCGACCTCACCCAGCCCCTCGGCCCCGACACTCCGGTG
>JAEUJL010000123.1 GCA_016794835.1 Gemmatimonadota bacterium
TACTACGCCCGGCAGTCGGAAGCCCGCACCCAGCAGCTGGCGCGCGCGGAGTTGCAGCAGCTCAAGTCCCAGCTGCATCCGCACTTCCTGTTCAACACCCTCAACGCCATCAGCTCCTGCGTGCGCACCGACCCCGAAGTCGCCACGCAGACCATCACGCGGCTCAGCACCCTGCTCCGACACGCCCTGCAGCGGGCCACGGCGCAAGAGGTGTCCCTGGATGAGGAACTCGCCGTCCTGGAAGCGTACCTCGGCATCGAGCAACTCCGGTTCGACGACCGCCTGCAGGTCGCGTGGCGGGTGGATCCGGCGGCGCGCAGGGCCATGGTGCCGCACCTCGTGCTGCAGCCGCTGGTGGAGAACGCCATCCGGCACGGGATCACCCCCCGGGCCTCGCGCGGGACGGTGGAAGTCGCGGCTGAACGCGTGGATGCCACGTTGCGCCTGACGGTGACCGATGACGGCGTGGGATGTGACCCGGCCGCCCTGTCGCACCATGGCGTGGGGCTCACCAACACAAGGCACCGGCTGCAGCAGCTGTATGGCGCGCGCCACGCGATGCGCGTGATGACCAGCCCGGGGTGCGGCATGGTGATCGCGATCGAGCTGCCGTACCGCGAGTTCCGCGCGGCATGAGTGGGCCGATCGTGCCACCGGACGCCATGCGACCGCCGATCGGCGTCCTCATCGTGGACGACGAACGCCCGGCGCGTCGCGGGATTCGCGCGCTGCTGGAGGCGCATCCAGACATGCAGGTCGTCGGGGAGGCCGCGAGCGGGCGCGAGGCGGTGGCCGCCATTGCGGCGCAGAACCCGGCCCTCGTCTTTCTCGATGTGCAGATGCCCGATGGCAACGGCTTCGACGTGGTGCGCCGTGTGGGCGTGGAGCGCATGCCGGTGGTGATCTTCGCCACCGCCTATGACGAGTACGCGCTGGAGGCATTTGACGCCCACGCCGCGGACTACCTGCTCAAGCCGATCGACCGGGCCCGCTTTGATGCGGCGCTCGACCATGCGCGGGCTCGCATCAGGCACACCCAGGCCGACGAACGGCTGGCGCGGCTGCTGGCCGCCCTCGACGACCGTAAGGCGTGGAAGCAGCGGTTCACCGTCAAGGTGGGCAGCCGCATGCAGTTCATCCCGACACTCCACATCGACTACTTCGAGGCCGAGGCGAACTACGTCCGTATTCATGCGGCGGGGCGCACCTACCTGATCCGCGAAAGCCTCGGCGCGCTTGCCGGCCAGCTGGATCCGGCGAAATTCCTCCGGATCCATCGGTCGTACATCGTGAACCTCGCGCGGGTGCAGGAAGTCGAGTCGCTCTACGCCGGCGAGTTCATCCTGTACCTCACGACGGGGCGCAAGCTGACAAGCGGTCGGAGCTTTCGCGCGGCGATCCAGAAGGCACTGGCCCTCTAGGGCGACGGCCCACCACGCACGCTCGACGACACCGGCCGCGCTGCGAGGAGGCAACCAGGGGTGAGTGGCGTTTCGATGGGTTGGTGGCAGGTGGTGGTGCTCCTTGGCGCGGGCCAGGGCGCCCTGCTGGCGCTCGCCCTGGCGTCCCGCAAGGGACGGCCCACGGCCAACCGACTGCTCGCCCTCCTGATGCTCGCCCTCTCCGCGCACCTCGCCTCGACGGCGATGTATGGGGCCGGTACCCTGCAGCGGTTTCCACACCTGTTCGGCCTCAGCTATCCGCTGGAGTTCGCGTTCGGGCCGCTCCTCTTCCTGTATGCCCGGCAGTCCATCGTCCACGAGCGAGCGCTCGCCTGGCGCGACCTGTGGCATGCGGTGCCGTTGCTGGGGGTCATTGCGGTGGCCATGCCGATCTACCTCATGGATGCGCCAGCCAAGATCGCGCTCGCGCAGTCGATGATACGCGGCGTGTGGCCACTCCCCCTCGCCCTCGTCGATCCGCTGAAGTACGTCTCGGGGGTGGTGTATGCCGCCGCGACCCTTGGCGTGCTTCGACCCATCGCCCACACCGTTGCGGGAGCGCCGCGGACGCACTTTCGATTGATCATGGCCCTGGCCACGGGGGCGCTCGTCATCTGGCTCGTCGCGACGTCGTTGGCCATCGCCGAGTACCAGGGATGGATGTCTGACATCCTCACGGGGGCAGGCTCCATGACGACCGAGGTGCTGATCACCGTGATGATCTACGCCGTGGGCTATGCGGCGCTGCGCGCGCCCCACGCCGTGGGGTCCACCACAGGTGAGCACGCGGCGGTGACCGAGCCGGTCGCTGAGGTCGACCCTGCGCCGCGGTATGAGCGATCGGGGCTGTCCGACCGGGCGGCGCAACAGCTCAAGGAGCGACTGCTGGCCTACATGCACGACGCACGGCCATATCGCCGTTCGGAGCTGACCCTGGCCGAGTTGGCGGACGGGCTGCGGACCACTCCACACCGTTTGTCCGAAGTGCTGAACACGGAGCTCGAGGTGACATTCTACGACTTCGTCAACGGCTACCGGGTGCGGGAAGTCCAGGAGCGACTGGGTACCCCCGAGGCTGCCAACTTGACACTGCTCGCGCTCGCGCTGGACGCCGGGTTCGCCTCCAAGTCCACCTTCAATGCGGCCTTCAAGCGAGTGACCGGCCAGACGCCCTCGACGTATCGGCAAGGAGCCAACCGCTAAAGGCGCTGTGGAACGGTCCACCCCGTTCGGGACGGACGTCCACCCCCATCGGGTCCGGCGAGTGACCGCCTATCGCCCGGCATCATGGAGTCCATGGTCGCGGCATCTCGCTGCGATCGCTCACCTCCATGATCCAACGTCCCATGACAAAGTGGCAGGGGCTGGTACTGTTCGCAGTAGCCGCCTGTGATCCGCTGGACCCCACGGTGCCGGGGCACCTGGTCCGCAAGACGGTCGTCGAAGATGCCTCGCTTCCGGCGATCTCGCTCAACGGTTCCCGGTTTCACGCGGAGGCGATCGGCTCTCCAAACCTCCCCACCATCGTCTTCCTGCACGGTGGTCCCGGGGCCGACTATCGCTCACTGCTCCGCATGGCCGACCCGGTCGATGGCGCCCGCCTCTCGGACCGGTTCCAGCTGGTGTACTGGGACCAGCGGGGGAGCGGGTTGTCGCAGCGTCATGGGCGCGCGGAGCTGACGCTGGCGCAGTATCGCCGGGACCTGCTGGCGATCATCGATCACTATGCCCCAAACCGCCAAGTGCTGCTGGTGGGGCACTCATGGGGTGGGATGTTCGCCACCACGTTCATCAACACGTACCCGTCCCGGGTGGCTGGTGCCGTCCTCATTGAAAGCGGGCCGCTCACAGCCGAGACCTTCACGCGTCTCGAGGGCGACCTCTTTGACCTGAATCCGGGCCGTGAGTGGCTGAATGACTACGCGTGGAGCACCCAGTTCTTCTCCGCCGATGACCACGCGCGCATGGACTTCGAGCTCATGCTGGGGAACGGGGTCTCGCAGCCGCGACACCATCAGCGTCTCTCCCCGGATCCCGAGCCGACCTGGCGCCTCGGTGCGTTGGCCGGCACGGCCCTCCTCGACGATGGGCGCGATCGACATGGTCGCTACACCTTCGACTTCACGAGCCAGCTGAACACATACCGGACCCCCGTGTTGTTCATCGCCGGGGCGCGCAGCGAGATCCTCGGTCCCTCGTTGCAGACGCAACAACTCGCGCTGTACCCGTCGGCGTCCCTGCACGTGGTCGACGGGGCCGGGCATGACGTCCCGTGGACCCATGCGGCGGAGGTCGTCCGCGCCATGCGCCCGTATCTCCTCGCGCGCGCTGGAGGGATCCGATGAAGCGCCCGTTGCTGACGGCCGTGGCCGTGATGTGCGCCGCGACCTGCGTCGACGCGCAATGGAACGTGGCGCGGTTCGACTCCGCGGGGGCCCGCGCCTGGCTGACGGGAGGGCTCGACCCCGCGGTGATTGCGAGTGTGGGCTTCGCGGGTGTGGTCCGGCCGAATGGGCATGCGGTGCAGCTCGGGGTGGAGGGAACCCTAGGTGGTGGCACCTTTGATGTCGGCGACTACCGACTCCGCATCCTGGGCACGTCGTCGATGTTGCAGCTTGGCGCCTTTCGCCTGGCGACATCGGCGGCCTTCGTGACGCGAGGCACCCGCAACACCGTCTACCGCGCCACGAACATGGGCGCGGATGTCGGCGCCACGGTCGGTCACTATCGACCACGCTGGTTCCTTGCCGCCGAGGGAGGGTTCGACAAGGCGATCGTCACGCATGTCGCCTTCACTCGGACCTACCGGGAGGTTCACCATCCCGAGGCGCGGTCGGGGTGGTACGTGGACACGGGTGGGAACTGGCGATACGGCGTGATGTCCGGCGTGACGATCGGTCGCACCGAGTTCGTTGTCCGTGCCGGGATTCCGCGCACGGAGGGAAATCGTTCGCTGGTGGTGCCGGCGTACCTCACGGTGGGGATCGGGCGCAGGTATCCATGACGCGGCGGTCTCGGGTCGCCTTCCTTTGTGTCGTGTGGCTGGCGGGGTGCGAACCCACCGGGAGCGCGGTGCCGCTCTCCGCGGTGAAGCGCCCGTTCGCCCTCAAGGCCTGTGTCCTGGCGGGGAACCGCCGGGCGGATTGCGGAACGCTGATGGTGCCCGAGCGGCGCGACCTGCCGGGGACGCGCTATGTCGCGCTCCCCGTGGTGCGTGTGCGTGCCGCCGCGCCGGCGGGGCGCGATCCCGTCTTCTGGCTCGAGGGAGGTCCGGGGATGCGCAACGTCTCCGGTGACGTCCCGTCCTGGCTTGCCGCGGATCGGGACTATGTCATGGTGGGGTACCGTGGCGTGGACGGATCCGTCGTGCTGGCCTGTCCCGAGGTCGAGCGGGCGTTGCGTGGGATGGGTCCGGACCTGCTCGGCCCCGTCTCGCTGCGGGTCATTGGGGAAGCGTCCGGC
>JAEUJL010000148.1 GCA_016794835.1 Gemmatimonadota bacterium
CCACCTGATTGTGCAACGACGGGGTGGGCATGATGCAGCCGTTGATCATTGGGGTGGCAGGTGGCACAGGGTCGGGCAAGTCGACCGTCGCACGGAAGGTCGCGGAGTCAGTGGTGGGAGCGTCGGTGGCGTTTCTGGAAATGGACGCCTACTACCGCAACTACGCGCACCTCGCCATGGCGGAGCGTCGACACCTCAACTGGGACCACCCGGACCGCCTGGATCTCGATCATTTCGTCCGACACCTCGAGGCATTGCGGCGAGGCGAGGCGATCGAGAAGCCGGTCTACGACTTCGTCACGCACACACGGTCGGCGGCCACGGTGGCCGTCCCACCCGCTGACGTGGTCGTCACCGACGGGATCCTGCTGTTTGTGGACGAGCGCGTGCGACAACTCTGTGACGTGAAGGTTTTCGTGGATGCGGATGCCGACGTCCGCCTGGTCCGCCGGATTCGGCGGGACATGGCGAGGCGCGGGCGCCCCCTCGGCGAGATCCTGGACCAATACCTCACCACCGTGCGGCCGATGCACTTGCAATTCGTCGAACCAGGCAAGCGCTACGCGGACGTGATTGTCCCGGACGGCGGGCACAATCAGGTCGCCATCGAGCTGCTCGTGGGCCACATCCAAAGGCGCCTTGCGCCCCCCCGCGCGTGACTGCATCCCCGCAGGTCGGTGAACGAATCCTCGTGGTGGACGACGAGCCGGATATCGTCGCCCTCGTGGCCTTTCACCTCGTCAAGGCCGGATATCGCGTCTCCACGGCGGCCAGTGGCCCGGACGCCATCGCCCAGGCGCGGCAGGACCACCCGGCGCTGGTCGTCCTCGACCTGATGCTCCCCGGGATGTCCGGCTTCGAGGTGCTCGAGGCACTCCGCTCGGAAGACGCCACCCGCTCCATCGCGGTGCTGATGCTCACGGCGCGGCGCGAGGAACCGGACCGCATCCGGGGCCTCACGTTAGGCGCCGACGATTACCTCACCAAGCCGTTCTCGCCCCAGGAGCTCGTCCTCCGCGTGGGCGCCATCCTGCGACGCCTGCAGCAGGCCCTCCCGGTCAGCTCCGAGACGCTACGCGTCGGCCCGATCCTCATCGACCGGGCGGCACACCGGGTCATGGTCGACGGCAGCGGAGAGCTGGAGCTGACCCCCACCGAGTACCGACTCCTCCTGACGCTCGCCGAGCGCCGGGGCCGCGTCCAGGCCCGGGGACTCCTCCTCGAGACGGTGTGGGAGGCCGCGCCCGACATCCAGACGCGCACGGTCGACATGCACGTCCAGCGGTTGCGGACCAAGCTCGGGAGCGCGGGTGACATGATCGAAACGGTGCGCGGCTTCGGATATAGATTGAAGTCGGCGCAACCACGCAGTGCGTGAGGCTTTCGCAGCGACTTCTCGGCGGGTTCCTTCTCATCATCCTGGTGTTGGTCGCACTGGTAGTCACCAGTGTCGAGCGACGCGTGCGTGAGCGATTGCTTCAACAGGCGGCGGCCGGGCTGCTGCGCGAAGCCCGCCTCGTGGCGATGACCACGACCGACGCCACGAACCCGGATTCCATCGCCGACATCCTCGCCGCAACCCTCGGCCATCGGGTCACCCTCGTCGCCGGCGACGGGCGCGTCCTTGGGGACTCCGAGTTTGACGACGCCGCGCTCGCCCAGATGGAGAACCACCGCACGCGACCCGAAGTCGTGTCGGCTGGCCTCAACGACACCGGCACGGCCGTGCGACGCAGCGCCTCGGCGGGCGATGTCGAGGTCTACGCCGCCGTGCGTGACGGTGACGGCGTGGCCCGCGTGTCGCTCGCATTTGCCACGCAGAGCCTCGTTGAAGCACAGCTGCGCCGGGACATCTTCTCGGCCGCCGCGCTCGCGGCCGTCGCCGCCCTCGTCCTCGCCCTCCTGTTCTCCAGGTCCGTCACGCGGCCCATCCTCGAGTTGCGCGACGACGCCCGCGCCATCGCCGGTGGGGACCTGCGCCGTCGGCCGAGCCTCTCCGCCCCGGGCGAGGTGGGCGAGCTGGCGTCCGCATTCCATCGACTGGCGGAGCAGCTGACGGCACGAGTCGAGGCGCTCGAGGCAGACGATGCCCTGCTCCGTGCCGTGTCCGACGCCCTCAACGAAGGGGTCGTTGCGCTCGATTCCCGTCAGCAGGTGCAGCAGATCAACGAGGGCGCTCGTCGGCTCCTGCAGGTGCGTGATGCGTTGCCGTTTTCCGCCGACCAGTTGCCGCGGGACCGCGCGCTGCGTGAGGCGCTGGCCGATGCCATGGCGGGACGCTCCGTCGACGGCGTCGAGACCCGGCTCGGGGAGCGCGTCGTAACCATCACGGCACGTCCGCTCACCGGCGGCGGCGCCGTCCTGGCGCTATTCGACATCACGCCGATCCGGCGGCTCGAGACGGTGCGCCGCGACTTTGTCGCCAACGTCTCCCACGAACTCAAGACCCCCCTGACCGTCGTCAGCGGCTTCGCCGAGACCCTACAGGACGAAAGCGTCTCGACGGACCAGCGCCGCCAGTTCCTGCGTACGATCCTGAACAACACGCAGCGGATGCACCGGCTCGTGGACGACCTGCTGGACCTCTCGCGCATCGAGTCCGGCGGGTGGCGTCCTGCGCCGACCCTCATCGATCTCGGCGCGGTGGCGTCCGAGACGCTGTCGTCCTTCTCCGAGGTGGCGGGACAGAAGGGCATCGAGCTCAAGGTGGAGATCGACCCGGAAGCGACCACCGCCCGCATGGATCCGACGGCCATTCGCCAGGTCCTGACGAACCTGGTCCACAACGCCATCCGCCACACCGCGCGCGGCGCGGTCACGATCTTCACCGAGAAATCGGCAGACCAGGTGACGGTTGGCGTGCGGGACACCGGGTCGGGGATTGCCGCGGAGCACCTGCCGCGCGTCTTCGAGCGCTTCTATCGCGTGGACGCGTCGCGTTCGCGTGCCGAGGGCGGCACCGGACTGGGCCTGGCGATCGTGAAGCACCTCGTGGAAGCGCACGGAGGTGCGGTCACCGCGGAGAGCGTCGTCGGCACCGGCACCACCTTTCGGGTGACCCTTCCGGCCTGAGGCGGTCGCCCGTCGGGGCGCTGCCATGCACGACGAGAGTCCCGGCCCGGCGCCTGGGACCCGACAGAGGGGGAATCGCCCGATCCGGGCATTGCGACCACACGGTGCGGACACACGCCGTGACACGTCCGTTGCATTTCCGTGGGGATTCCGAGACGCGTCCGCGGCATTGTAACGACGCTGCGGTGACCAACGCCCGCTAGCGTCTGCGGTCTGCCTCAAACTGCGAGAACCTCCATGTCGTCTTTTCGGGCCTTCGGCGTGTATCGCCGTTCCCTTCTCCTGCTGGGCCTCCTGAGCGCGGGAGTTGGCGCCCAGGCGACCCCGGCCACCACCGGTCGCATCGTCGGCCGCGTGATTGATGCGGCGTCCGGCCAGGGACTTCCCGACGTCGGGATCCAGGTCGTCGGCACCACGTTAGGCACCCAGTCTGGGGTCGAGGGTCGGTACACCCTCGTCAACGTGCCAGCGGGACCGATCACCATCCAGCTGCGCCGCCTGGGCTTCCAGCCCAAGAGCGTGACCGGCATCCTGCTCGAGGCGGGCAAGACCGTCGAGCAGAACGTGACGCTCGAGGCGGCGACGATCACCCTCACCGCCCAGGTGGTCACCGCATCGGCCGAGCGTGGCTCGGTGAACGAGGCGCTCGACGCGCAGCGGGTCGCCGTTGGGGTGGTGAGTGCCATCACCTCCGAGCAAATCTCCCGCAGCCCCGACAGCGATGCCGCCCAGGCGGTGCAGCGTGTCAGCGGCGTCACCATCACCGGTGGCAAGTACGTCTTCGTCCGTGGACTCGGCGAGCGTTACACCACCGCGCAGCTGAATGGCACCCGCATCCCGAGCCCCGAGCCGGAGAAGCGCGTGGTGCCGCTCGATCTCTTCCCCGCCGGACTCCTGCAGACCATCACGACCCAGAAGACGTTCACCCCGGACCAGCAGGGCGACTTCTCGGGCGCGCAGGTGGACATCAAGACCCGCGAGTTC
>JAEUJL010000003.1 GCA_016794835.1 Gemmatimonadota bacterium
CTGGACACCTACACGTTCGATCGCGTGGCCGGCAAGGACATCTACCACAATGGGGTGCCGTCGGCCACGGACAACAGCACGGGCGCACTGGTCTCCAACACCGGGACTACGCTGGGGCACTTCCGCGCGATTCCCATCTACTGGTTCCAGGGCGACCTGGCGGAAGTGATCGTGTTCGATCGTGCGTTGACGGCTGCCGAGCGTTTGCGCGTCGAGACGCAGCTGGCCGGCAAGTACGGGTTGGCTGTGCAGGTCGACAGTTATGTCCCGTGCAACGGGCCGTGGGCTGACCATGCGCACTACGTGCGGGAGCACCTGCGCGTGGTGGACCAGTTCATCCTCAACCGCCTGTTGACGGTCGCCCAGGCGAAGGCCGCGCATGCGGCGGCGCAGGCGTCGTCGTGTGGCGGGTGACCGGGCTCACGCCTACAGGCTTTGCCACTCAGCGCAGGGTCCGGGGCAACCCGGGCCTGCCCGATGGTGGGAAAACTGAAGGTTGTGTCCGTCAGTACGTGGGGGCCGAGGTTCGGCCTCCCTGGACGATCTCCAATTCACTTCTCCAATGCGTCGCATCCTCCTGGCACACGCGCTGGTTCTGATGTCGGCAGTCACTGTTGCGTGCCGCACCGACGAAACCGTTGCACCCCTCGTGAAGGTTCCGGTGTCGGGCCTCGCGCAGCGGTATGGTCCCTTGGGGAATACCGTGGAAGTGATCGGACAGATGATGCCCCACGACGTAAACGCCGCAGGTACTGTCGTTGGGCAAGAGAACGTCAACGCTGTCATGTATCCTCCGCTCGCACTGCTGCCGAACCTGACGGGGACTGACTACTACAATTGGGCGGCTGGCATCAATGACGCAGGAGCGATCGCTGGTGGGCGCGGGTGGCCCCTGAGCCAGGTGGCGGGTGCGTTCCACATGGACCCGGCGGGGGTCGTCACCTGGCTCGCGGCGCTGCCCAACAGCAGCACGGGCACCCAGACGATTGGCGTCGACCTCAATGACGCTGGTGAGTTGGTGGGGACGTCGATGAGCGGGACAGATCCCCAGGCGCATCCCGTGGTTTGGACAACCCCCAGCGCCGCACCCGTGGACCTTGGATGGCCCGCCGGGTCTGCCGGTTTCGGGCTGGTGTCCGCCATGGCTCCGGGCCTGAGTGGTACGCAACGTCTGGTGGTCGGCGCGGTGAGTGACGGGACGGCAAACCTGCCGGTGATGTGGAACGGAACTACCCCTGCGATTCTCCCGAGTGCGGCCTCCGATATTGGGCCATACGGCGGCGCGCGCGACGCGGGCGACAACGGCATGGTAGTGGGCTTCCTGCAGACTGCTGGTGGAGGAGTGCGCCCCATCGTGTGGCTCAATGGCACCGTGCACGCCGATCTGGGTGCCCTGTGTCAGCAGCTGCCCGGAAGCGGGGGGTCTCCCGACGGTGGTATCGAAGGCGTGGCTGTTACCCCCAGCGGTCAGACATTCGCTGTCGGCATTTGCTGGGGAACGACGACTCCCCTTGGTGTCGTCTTCTACACCGATGCAAGTGGGCAGTGGCAGGTGGAAGAGCTCACCGTGCCGCCTGGTCACACGTGGGTCAATCCTCTGCGCATTGCCGCGAGCGGCTGGATTGTGGGAACCACTGGTGGTGGAACGGAAGCGCTCCGTTGGCAATTCACGCCTCCGAGCTCACCCAATCTGCCGCCGCTCCTCCAGCCGCTGGTCAGCGTGAACGGCGCCGAGGGTGCACTGCTCGGCTTCGGCGCCAACGCGTCGGATCCTGAAGGACAGCCGCTGACGTACGTCTGGGACTTCGGCGACGGCGCAACCGGCAGCGGCGCGTCTCCGTCACACACCTACGCCGACAACGGCTCCTACAACGTTCAGGTCACCGTGAGCGACGGCGTCCACACAACGTCGGGATCAACCACCGCGACCATCTCGAACGTTGCACCGAGCGGAGTGCCGAGCGCGCCAACGACGGCGCAGGTCGGTGTGCCATTCACGATCTCCCTGGCCGCGACCGACCAGTCGCCGGTGGATGCGGCCGCGTTGCAGTATCGATTCAACTGCGGCAGCGGCTTCGGCCCTGTGACGAACATCCCGTCCACGAGCTGCACACAGGCAACGGCAGGGACCTACCTGCTGCGCTTCAGCGTGCGAGACAAGGACGGCGCGATCACTGGCTACCAGCGGAATGTCACCGTGACGAGCGCGAACGTCGCCCCCGTCGTGACGCTGACGTCGCCCTCCACGGTGACGGTTCCCGTTGGCACGGCGGTGACCATCAGCGGCAGCTTTGTGGATGCGGCCGCCGACGCCCCATGGACCGGGCGTGTGTTCTGGGGGGCCGGACAACCGACGACCAGCCTGGGCAGCGTGACGCCGGGCCAGGCGCTATCGGGTACCCGCACCTTCACTGTCTCCGGCACCTATGCGGCACGCCTGGAGGTGAAGGACACTCACGGCGCAACCGGGCGCGCGAACGTCACTATCGTCGTGCAGTAGCTGCGATGCATGGCTGTTCCCGTCGGCTCCGCTCCACGTGGCTGTGACGCTCCACGTGCCCTGCGGAGCCGATGTGGCGTGGCGGACGATGGCAGGGCTAACACCGCACACGGAGCACCGCCCCCGGCTCCAGCGCCGTCCATCGATCTTCCATCACGGCCTCCACGCGCGCGCGCAGCTGGTTGCCGTCGATCCCGCGGACACGCTTGAGCGACTTCTCCGGCGACCGGAAGAACTCCTCCCAGTGGCCGATCAACACATGCCCCGGCCGGACCAGGGTCAACAATGTGTCCGGGTACGCGTCCGCGCGGTCGTAGTTGCCGGCGGAGATGATCGCGGCGGTGCCGCGCGCCGGTGTCTCGCGACGCCAGACCTCATGGGTTCGTGCGACAACGCGCGATGAGGCCGCGGCATCCCCAATGATGAAACGGCAAGCGGGGGCCCCGTCGTCGCCCATGAAGTCGAGGGTATATCCATGCACGCGCCCCATCATCCACCCGGCCGCGGTCCGAGGAAGGCCGTTGAGGGGGGTGAGCACATCCCCTGGCGCCCACGTCACTCCGGGAAAGTTGCGCGCATGTTGCCAGGCAAACGGCTTGAAGCGCCACGGGCCACGTGTCACCCAGGTGCCGAGGCGGGTGCTGTCGTACGCGGCGAGCGACTCGACCGCGTCGAGCCGGGTGCGGAGCGCGGGATCACCGTGCAGGAGGTTCACCACGGTCCGGCTGCCATAAAAGCGCGCAGCGGGCATCCGCGTGGCAAGGGGCGGCACGTCGAGCAAGTGATCGTAATGGCCGTGCCCCACGAGGACGTCCCGTACCCGGCGCAGCCGCTCCGGTGCGGCCGCTGGCATGGCGGCCAGGCGCCGCGTGATCCGTGCGGTGTCCGGCTTCGTGCCACGGAAGAAGTCCCAGAGGAGGACGCGCCCGATCGACGGGTGCCGGAACGCTGGCGGGGTCATCACGAGGTGGGTGGTGTCGCGCCATCCCATGAACAGGTAGCCGGCCACGCCTAACGCGATCACGTCCACGGAGTCCCGGCACGGCTGCTGCGCGCACAGGTCGACGTACTTCACGGCCGGGGCGACCACCGGGCGCAACTCGCTCGCCGCACCGGGCGCGAGGTAGCGGCAGGCCGGGAGGAGCAGGAGGAGGGCGGAGCCCCAGCTCCGAGCAAACGACATTGGGCCCCGGATCGGCGCTCGCGGTCGCTCGCTGGTCCGGGGACTACCACCGTGCGACGGCGTGTGTCGTGCGGCGGCCATCACACGCGGGGGCTCGTGATCAGGCGATCCAATTCCTCGCCAATGCGGCCGGCGGTGGCGTCCCAGTAGCGGGTATGCGCCCCACTCCCGATGCACACCTCGCGGCGCACCCCGCGGCGATCCTCGGACGCCACCCCCGGGGTGTAGGTCATGGCCCCATGCACCTTCGGATCGCGCCAGATCTCGCGCCCCACGTAGTCACCGGATCGG
>JAEUJL010000240.1 GCA_016794835.1 Gemmatimonadota bacterium
ACGGTCGCGCTTGCCAGCAGGTTCGGGGCGCGAATAGTTTCCCCGCACTTCCTTAGAGCGCCGCCTCTGGTAGGGGCGGCGTCTCTGTTTCGCGTGTTGCCGCCTCCACCTGAATGCCCTTTCTGCAGCTCCGCGACTCGAGGTATCCGCTGCGCGAGGGGGTGAACCGCATCGGGTGGGGAGCCGAGGCCGAGGTCCGGCTTCCAGCGCCCGCAGAGGGCCCCGCTGAACCGCAGGCGGCGGCGGTCGCAACCGTGCAGGTTGCCGGCGGGGGAGCGGCGTTGTCGGGCGCTGCGGTCCGCCTCAACGGCGTCTCAGTGCAGGAGCCAACCCCGCTGCTGCATGGCGACTCGGTGCAGGTCGCGGGGTGGGAGCTGCGGTTCGGGGATGAGGCGCTGCTCGGGGACACCGTCCCCCTGTCGATCGACCAGGACGCCCCCATCGCCGTCCCCAGCCCCGCGGCGGCGACCAGTCGCGGCGGGGGACGACTGGTGTCGCAGACCGACGGGCGCGAATACCCCGTGGGAGTCGACGGCCTGATGATCGGGCGAGACCCGACCTGCCACGTGGTGGTCTCGCGCCCGGATGTGTCCCGCCGACATCTCACGATTCGGGAGACCCCGGCGGGCTACCTCCTCCTGGACACGAGCACCAACGGCGTGCTCGTCAACGGCGCCCGGGTGCTGACCGAGGTGCCGCTGGGCCGCGGAGACACCATCCGCGTGGGGCTCGAGGAGTTCCGCTTCCACGCCGATCGCTCGGAAGCCGCGGTGGCCGCTGCCGTTCCCCAGTTGGCGTCGACCGGGACCTTTGCCGCCGCTCGTCGCCCGGCGCCGAAGGCGCCGGAGCTGCTCCTGGGAACGCTCGAAGTGCGAAACGAGGGGCCGTCCAAGGGGACCCGCTACGAACTGCGCTCGCCCCGCGTCGACGTGGGCCGCGGGCTGCACAACGACGTGGTGATCGCGGACGAGAGCGTCTCCGACAGCCACGCCAAGTTGCAACTGCGCGAGGATGGCTGGTACCTCAGCGACCTCGGCTCCACGAACGGGACCTACGTTGGCGGAGAGCGCCTGCAGGGGGACATGAAGATCGTCGCCGGCAGCGACCTCCGCTTTGGTGGCGTGAAGGTCGTCTTTCGTCCATCTGGCCCAACGGCTCGACCTTCGGGGGAGACCCGGGTTATTGTTGGGGTCAAGGGGCCCGACCCGAAACGTGCGGCAGAGCGACTCAAGGAACTCGCGGAACACGCGACCGAGGAGCCGAGCCTCGTCCCGGCGGCGTCCCGGCTGACTCCATGGTTGTGGCTCGTTCTCCTCGCCCTCGTCGCCCTCGTGCTATGGGCTGTCACTGGTGGTGAACCGTAAATGGACCTGACATTCGCGGCTCGCACCGACGTCGGGATGATTCGTTCCGGCAACGAGGATGCGTACTTCGCACATGCCACGCGGGAACGCGGCATCTTCATCGTCGCCGACGGGATGGGAGGCCACGCGGCAGGCGAGGTCGCCTCGGAGATGACCGTCCAGATCGTCTCGCGTGAGCTCAGCGACCTCTCCCCGGCAGACAATGCGGCGATCGAGCATCTCTCCGAGTCCATCCGGCGCGCGAACCGCGCCGTGTACGACCGGACCATCGCCGAGGCGGACAAGCAGGGGATGGGGACGACGGCCTCGGTGCTGGTCGTGGCCCAGGGCCGCTTCCTTATCGGCCAGGTCGGCGACTCGCGCATCTACCTGCTGCGCGATGGCGCCCTGAAGCAGATCACCAAGGACCATTCCTACGTCCAGGAGCAGGTGGACGCCGGGCTGCTCACGCCGGAGCAGGCCAGGTACCATCCCTACAGCAACGTGATCACCCGTTGCGTGGGGGCCGGGGAATCGGTCGAGCCGGACGCCTACAGCGGCGACCTCCGCCCCGGGGACGTCTTCCTCGTCGCCTCCGACGGCCTCACGGGGATGGTGGACGACCGCCGGATCCAGCAGCTGCTCCTCTCCCGCGCATCCGCCGGGCGACTGGTCGATGCCTTGATTGCCGAAGCGAACTATCGCGGTGGCCTCGACAACATCACGGCCATCGTGATCCAGATCGCCTCCACGGACAACGGCGGTCCAGAACACCCGACCCCCCGGCATGCAGAACCCGTCACCACCTGACGAGGCGTCCGAAACGGTCGGCGAAATCGCGGGGCTCTACCTGGGGAACATCCTCTTCGCGTTGGAGGCCTGTGCCAGCGGCCTGGACGCCGAGGGAAAGGCGGACCATGCCGCGTTCTATCGCGGCATCGGTCGCAAGCTCGCCGAGGCGCGAGGGCGCGAGAAGCGCTAGGCGGACGCCACGGCGTTCAGCACCGCCTCACGCGGCAGCGTGATCGGGCGGGCGGTGAAGACCCGCAACCAGCGCGCGGACTGGTAGAACGCGTCGGCGAGGACCGGGAGGTTGATCGACCCCGACAGTCCCTCGGTCGTCAGCCGTTGCACGGAGCCGTCGCGCCGCACGACCGGCATGTCGAGTCCCAACATCTGCGTCTTCTCGGGAAAGTCGACGAGCACCTCTTCTGCCCCCAGGCCGGAGAGGTCCGCGAGGCGTGCCTCCGCGGTGCCCAGGCGCGCGCGACTGGACGCCGCCTCGACGACCTCCGCGGGGAGCTCCGCAGCCGGGCATTCGAAGGCTCGCTTGTAGAGGCGGCGGGTGCGCAGCCGCGCGAGGAGCGGGGAGGGGTGGCGCTGTTCCAGGGCAAAGAGCAATGACTCGTCGGAGTACTCCGCGAGGGCGTGCACGCTCACGGCGCCGTCGCGGATGGCATGCTCGACGAGTCGCTTGTACATCGCCGTCGCGCTGCGCACCGCGTGGTGCCAGTACACGTTGCGGTACATCTGGTACTTGGCGAAGAGCAGGGACTCCAGTGCCGAGAGCCCCTTCTCGTGGATCGCCACCACCGGGCGTCCGGCGAGCGGGTCCACCGCCACCGTCAGCGCATGAATCAGCCGATCGACGTCGATCTCCCCGTAAGGGACGCCGCACATGAGGCCATCGCGCTTGAGGTACTCGATCTTGTCGAGGTCGAGCGACCCGCTGATCAGGCCCTGCAGCGGCGAGGTGGAGCGCCCGCGGATGAGGGCGAGGACGCGCTCCGGGGCATCCGGCGCCACT
>JAEUJL010000282.1 GCA_016794835.1 Gemmatimonadota bacterium
GACCTCGTGACGCGACTCGACCAGCTTCCCCTGCGATCGGCTTACCTCGATGCACTCGCCCGCGGCGTGCTCGTGTACGATGGGGCCATGGGCACCAACATCCAGCGGTACCACCTGACGGCACAGGACTACGGTGGAACCAGCCTGGAAGGGTGCAACGACCACTTGGTGCTCACGCGCCCCGACGTGATCCGGGAGATCCACGAGTCGTTCCTCGCGGTCGGGTCGGACGTCGTCGAGACCTGCACCTTCCAGTCGACGCCCCGACGGCTGGAGGAGTGGGGGCTGCTGGGGAAGGCGCACGAGCTGAACGTGGCGGCGGCCCGGTTGGCACGCGCCGCCTGCGACCGCTTTGCCACGCCGGACCGACCGCGCTTCGTCGCGGGGTCGATCGGCCCGACGGGGATGCTCCCCTCCAGCAGCGACCCGGTGCTGAGCCAGGTGACCTTCGCGGAGCTGGCCAGCAACTACAAGGCACAGGCCGCGGCCCTCATCGAGGGTGGCGTGGACGTGCTGCTGGTGGAGACCGCCCAGGACATCCTCGAGGTCAAGGCGGCGATTGCCGGCTTCCGCGAGTTGTTCCTCGAGCTGGGCTTCCGCGTGCCGGTGCAAGCCCAGGTAACCCTGGACACCAGCGGCCGCATGCTGCTCGGCACCGACATCGCGAGCGCGATGACGACGCTCGAGGCGCTGCCGGTGGATGTCATCGGGCTCAATTGCTCCACCGGCCCGGAGCACATGCGCGAGCCGGTGCGGCACCTCGCCGGCCACTCCACCCGCTGGCTGTCCGTGGTGCCCAACGCCGGGTTGCCGCTGAACACCGGGACCGGGGACGCCGTGTATCCCCTGGAACCCGAGCCGATGGCCGTGATGCTGGCCGAGTTTGTCCGGGAGTACGGCGTGCGGATCGTGGGCGGGTGCTGCGGGACCTCCCCGGACCACCTGCGGGCGATCAATGCGGCCATCGACGCATTGGGCGTCCGAGCCTACCGCAGCACAGCATCCGCCACCCCGCCGCGGCACACCGTCGCCCGCGCCTCCTCGGCGATGCGCGCGATCACCCTCCACCAGGATCCGCCACCGCTGCTGGTCGGTGAGCGGGTGAACGCCCAGGGCTCCCGCAAGGTCAAGCGCCTGCTGCTCGCCGACGACTACGAGGGGATCCTCGACGTGGCGCGCGACCAGGCGGACTCCGGGGCCCACGTCCTCGACATCTGCGTGGCCCTCACCGAGCGCGGCGACGAGGCGGAGCAGATGGCCCAGGTCGTCAAGCTGCTCTCGATGAGCGTCGAGCAGCCCCTGATGATCGACTCCACCGAGGCCAGCGTGATCCAGGCGGCGCTGGAGCACACCCCTGGCCGCGCAATCATCAACTCCATCAACATGGAGAATGGCCGCGCGCGCATCGACAGTGTCGTGCCCCTGGCCATCGCGCACGGCGCGGCACTCGTGGCGCTCACCATCGACCCGGTCGGCATGGCGCGCACCCGCGAGCGCAAGCTCGAGGTGGCGCGCGCGATCCACGCGCTCGTCGTCGACGAGTATGGCATGTCGCCGTCGGACCTCATCTTCGACGCCCTCACCTTCACCCTGGCCACTGGCGACCCCGAGTGGATCGACAGCGCGAAGGAGACCATCGAGGGGATCCGGCTCATCAAGCGCGAGTTGCCGGGGGTCCTGACGATCCTCGGCGTCTCCAACGTGAGCTTCGGCCTCGCCCCAGAGGCCCGCGCGGTCCTCAACTCGGTCTTCCTGCACCACTGCGTCCAGGCCGGGCTCGATGCCGCCATCGTCAACCCCGCGCATGTCACGCCGTACGCGGAGATCACCGCGGCGCAACGCGAACTCGCCGACGACCTCGTCTTCAACCGGCGCCCCGATGCGCTGCAACGCTTCATTGGGGCCTTCGACGGGTCCGATGCCACGGCGGCCACCGGCGCGGAGAAGGCGGACCCCACCGAGGGGATGAGCCCCGACCAG
>JAEUJL010000013.1 GCA_016794835.1 Gemmatimonadota bacterium
GTGCAGGACTCCCTCGAGGCGAACGAGTTCCGCGTCGGGCTCACGTCATCGAGTCGCGACCGCGCCTACATCGACCTCGACTATGCCTCCGTGCGCCGCGAGGATGGCTTCCTCGTCGTCACCGGCACGCGCGACCTGGTCACGGTGGGACTCCGTGACGTCTCGGCCACCTGGGGAAAGTTCGAGGACCACCGGTCGCCGCAGTACCTCCCGATCCCGCTGGCCCCCAGGCCGTCGCGAAAGGACATGGAGTGGTCCAAGTGGTTTTCCCTGAATCGCTACATGGACCAGACCGACGTACCGGCGGCGGAACAGGTGCAGGTGCGGTATCGCGTGCGGCTCGCGGGTGCTCCCTGACGCCGCGCCCTGGCTACCCGGTGATCCCCTGCAACACAAAACGCGGGATCGCCGCCTCCAGCGTCGAGCCATCGTCGTTCACGAACGTGTAGGACCCCTCCATCCACCCGCTCGGCGAGGTCAGGACGCAGTACGAGGCGTACTCGTGCACGTCCCCCGGCGCGAGATGGGGTTGTTGCCCCACCACCCCCGGCCCCTCCACCACCTGGTCGCGCCCCGCGTTGTCGTGGATCAGCCAGCGCCGTGACATGAGCTGCGTCCCCTGCGTGCCGGTGTTCTCGATGCGGATGCGATAGCCGAACACGTATTGCCCGGCGGGGGGATCGGACTCATCCGGGAGCCACAGCGGCCGCGCCGTGATCCGGATCGGCCCGGTGATGCGGTAGAACAGGGGGGTCTGACGAGGCATGGGGAGAAGGTGGGTCCAGCGACTTACCGCGTCCATCCGTAGACGGTACGTTAGCCCCCCGCGCGACCGTCCCACATGCCGACCCAGCGTCCCTTCCTCCGGCTGCTCGCCCCGGCCCTCCTGCTCGCCACGGCGGCCTGCGCCACCGCGCGGCCCCCGGTCATCGGGATCCCGGCGCTCAAGCACACCGAGGCCGATGTCCACTTCATGACCGGGATGATCCATCACCACGCCCAGGCGGTCCTGATCGCGGGGTGGGCAGCCTCCCATGGCGCGAGCGCCGAGTTGCAGCGGCTCTGCGAGCGCATCGTCGTCGCACAGACCGACGAGATCGACCTGATGCAGAACTGGTTGCGTTCAAAGGGCGCACCAGTCCCCGCAGCCACGGCCGGGCCGATGAAGATGACGATGGCCGGCGGCATGGTCCACGAGATGCTCATGCCCGGCATGCTCGACGACGACGAGGTGAAGGCCCTCGACGCCGCGCGCGGCCCGGAATTCGACCGGCTGTTCCTCCTCGGCATGATCAAGCACCACGAAGGCGCGATCACGATGGTCGAGGAGTTGCTGGGCGCCCCCGGCGCGGCCCAGGACGAGACCGTCTTCCGCTTTTCCTCCGATGTGGTCGCCGACCAGACGACCGAGATCCGCGTGATGAAGCAGATGCTGGCGGCACGCGGCCACGCCGTTCCACAGTAAGTCCCCTCCCCCGAGGTCCCATGTCCCTCTCGCTCCTCCCGTTCACGCGCGCGGCCGGTGCCGCGCTCCTCCTGGCCGCCTGCGCGCGGAGCGCCACGGTGGTGTCGACCCCGTCGCTCCAGCGCGACGCGCGCGTCGGCCTCAAGGCCGGCCTCTACAACGCCGGCGAGGCCATCTCCAACCTCGAGCTGATGGCGACCACCAAGTCGCCCCCGGGGTTCGAAGGGGTCACCAACTCCGACCTCGCCTTCAGCGGCAAGTACGCGATCCAGGGGAACTACAACGGCTTCAACGTGTGGGACATGTCCAACCCACGCCGCCCCACGCTGGTGAAGTCGTACCTCTGCCCGGCGTCGCAGAGCGACGTGTCGGTGTACAAGAACCTCCTGTTCGTCTCGGCCGAGGGGCTGGGCGGGCGACTGGACTGCGGCACGCAAGGCGTGCGCGACACCGTCAGCAGTGAGCGTATTCGCGGGCTGCGCATCTTCGACGCCACCGACATCGCCAACCCGAAGTACGTCGGCAACGTCCAAACCTGCCGCGGTTCGCACACGCACACGGTGGTCGAGGACCCGAAGGACAAGGAGAACATCTACATCTACATCTCGGGTTCGGCCGGTGTGCGCTCGCCGCGCGAGATGCCCGGTTGCGTGAATGCCAATCCGGACAACGACCCGAACTCGTCGCTCTTCCGCATCGAGGTGATCCAGGTCCCGCTCGCCCGTCCGCAGGACGCCCGCATGGTCAACTCGGCGCGCATCTTCGAGGGACTCACCGCCCCGGCGCGCCACGCCGATATCATGACCGCCGAGGATTCGGCGCGGATGGCGGCCCGTGCGCGCACGCAGCCCGCGCGCGCCCCACGCCCGGCGCCGATGCGCGGCGGCGGCCCGACGCAGTGCCACGACATCACGGTCTACCCGTCCATCGGGTTGGCCGGCGGCGCCTGCGGCGGCTATGGCCTGCTGCTCGACATCAGCGACGTGAAGAACCCGATCCGCATCGACGCCGCCGCCGACTCCAACTTTGCCTTCTGGCACTCGGCAACGTTCAGCAATGACGGATCCAAGATCCTCTTCACGGATGAATGGGGCGGCGGCAGCGCCCCGCGTTGCCGCGCGACCGACAAGCCGGAGTGGGGGGCGAACGCGATCTTCTCGATCGTCAACCGCAAGCTGAAGTTCCACTCGTACTACAAGATCCCTGCGCCCCAGACCAACGTCGAGAACTGCGTGGCCCACAACGGCTCGCTCATCCCGATCCCCGGGCGCGACATCATGGTCCAGGGCTGGTACCAGGGCGGGATCTCGATCTTCGACTGGTCGAATCCCGACAAGCCGGTCGAGATCGCGTACCACGATCGCGGCCCGGTGAGCGACTCGACGTTGGTTAGCGGCGGCTCGTGGTCGGTCTACTGGTACAACGGCACGATCGTGTCGTCGGAAATCGCGCGCGGCCTCGACATGTTCGACATGAAGCCGAGCCAGTTCGTGACGCAGAACGAGATCGACGCAGCCAAGACAGTGCGATACACGGAGTTCAATGCGCAGGGCCAGCCGAAGATCTCATGGCCCCCGAGCTTTGCGCTGGCGCGCGCCTACCTCGACCAGCTCGAGCGCAACAAGTGCCTGTCCGCCCTGCGCATCGCCGGGGTGCGCAGCGCACTCTCCGGCGCCGAGCGAGCGAATCCGTCCGCCCGGCAAGGGACACTCAACCAGTTGTCGACGGACCTGTCCCGTGAAGCGGCGGGCTCGTGCGACGCCAACCGCATGCGCTTGCTCTCCAGCGCCATCAAGGATCTCTCGACCGTCAGCTGACCGACACGCAGAGGTTTGTGACAACGACCCGGCCCGGTGGCCGGGTCGTTTTGCTTTCGGGCGAGCGGAAACGACACTGGGCCCCGGTCTGCGCGTGCTCACGCACGCTGGTCCGGGGAGCACCTGTACACGTGCCGGATGTGCGCCCAGGACCCAGCGTCGTTGCTGCGCCCTCACCCACCCAGCACACCTCCCGAAGCGTCCCGGACTCGATCCGGGACCCAGCGTCGTTGCCTGAGCGCCCTCGCCGCGCCGAGCATGGCAGGGCAACTTTCGTGGATGACACGCCACGCACTCCTCCTCGCCTTCGCCCCCGCACTTGCCTTCGCGCAGGGCGCCCCCCGTCCCCTGCGCCTCGACGACCTCTATCGCATCAAGACCGTACGGGAGCCCAAGGTCTCCCCCGACGGCCAGTGGGTCGCCTACATCGTGTCCCAACTCGATTCGACGAAGGATCGCGCCACCTCCGACCTCTACATGACGTCGTGGGATGGCACCCGCACGGTGCAACTCACCCACTCTCCCGAGGGGGAGGGCGCGCCGGAGTGGAGCCCCGACAACCGCTACCTGTCGTTTGTCGCGGCGCGCGGGGAGAAGGCGAAGTCCCAGGTCTGGGTGCTCGACCGGCTCGGGGGCGAGGCACGGCAGCTCACCCGGCATAAGGAGGGGGTGGGCGCGTACGCCTGGTCGCCCGACGGCAAGCGCATCGCGTTCACCGCGATCGACCCCGACCCGGCCCTCAAGGGACCCGATAGCGCCTCCACGAAGCCGCGGCCGGTGGTGGTCGACCGCTACGCCTTCAAGCGCGACGGCCAGGGATACCTCGGCGAGCGCCGACGCCACATCTACGTGTTCGACCTCGCCACCGACTCCACGGTGCAGGTGACGAGCGGACCGTACGACGACGGCGCACCG
>JAEUJL010000293.1 GCA_016794835.1 Gemmatimonadota bacterium
GTGTTGTTGCGGTCCCAGGAATCCAGCAGCGCCTCGAGCAGTCCTTCATACGAAGACAACGACATCGGACACGAACCTCCGGACCGTGAGCGATCGGGGATGGGAACCGGCTCGGTCCATGGTCCTCTCTCGGAGGCGATGGGTCCCGGGCGCGCACCGGAAAGATACCGTCACGTCAGCCGAGCTGATCCGCCCTCGCCATCCGCGCAGCCTTGGATCAGGCTCAGCCGTCGCTGGGTGGAAATAGTCCCCACTTCACCCTGGTGTACGCGACGCGAAAACCATGACGCTCGGCGTTGCGCTGCGATCCGCTGCCCGGGCGCGCGCACATCATCGCGAGCGTGTGTCCTGCGGCCGCCGCGTCACGCAGCCGATGTTCGAGCAGGGCGAGCTGGGCGCCCTGTTGGCGCGCGGTCGGGATCGTGCTTGCCCCGGCGCACAGTGCGACATCCCCGTGGAAGCTGAGCCCGCCCGTCGCGACCATCGCGTCGTCCAGCGTTGCGAGGTAACACCGGGCATCCGTGCGCTGCGTGTTCACGACCGACAGCCCGCGCATCATCGGCGCGTACTCCGGGAACTCGCTCCAACCGGCAACAGCGGTCTCGACCCACGCGTCGATGTCGGCCGGCGCCATCGCGCGCACGCGGAGGTGTGGGTTGCGCGCGCCGCTCAACGCGATCGTGGGATCGATCGGTCGGTACAACACACTCGTGTACTCGACGATCTGGTATCCCCGTTCCACCAGCAGGCGGCGGGCGGAGTCGTCCGCGAGCGGGCTCACTTCATGGAACGTTGGCGCCTGACGGTCTCGAAAGAACGCCTCGATCTCGTCGAGCTGCGCCGCGTCCACCGGGTGCTCCATCCCGAGGTTGAACGTCTGCGTGATGGGGGACGACGGGCCATCGAACATGGCGAACGTGCCCGCGATGTCGCGCCACACGGCCCCTACGGCTGGCTCGACGCGGGCGCGTGCCTCGACAAACCCCCGGCACCCGGCCGCCTCAGCGCGCTCGAGGCGTTGGGACAGGGCGAGGTCGGCGAAAGGGAAGGGAGGGGTCATGTACCAGAGACCTTCGCGTCGCGAGCTTGGTCATTCCCCGCCAGCGATTCGTCACGGGTCGGCGTGCGTTCGTCCGCGCGGCTGAACCCCAGGCGCACCGCGGTGTACCTTGTGGGCTCCCTTCCTCCCCGGACCATGCACTCCCTGATTCGTTCGGCCCTCCTGACGGCTATCGTGCCCACGCTCGCCGCAGCGCAGGTGGGTGGCTTCGTCACCCTGCTTGGCAAGGACACGGTGTCGGTGGAGCGGTACGAACGCACCGCAAACCGCATCGACGGCCAGATCGTCCGGCGTTCGCCGCAGACCTCGGTCCTCCGCTACAGCCTGACCTTCAACGCTGACGGCAGCGTGGCCTCGTACGAGCAGTCCGTCCTGCGCCCGGATGGTTCAGCTGCTCCCAACAGCGCCCCCCAGCGGATGACGTTCACGGCGGACAGCGTCCTGCGCCAGGTCGTGCAGAACGGCCAACCCACCACGCTGCGCGCCGCCGCACCGAAGGGTTCGTTGCCGGGGATTGGGGGCTCGACGCTCGCGGCGGAGCTGGTCCTCGCCACGGCGCGTCGCCTTGGTGCCGTCCATGTGATCGGGTTCGCGGCACAGCAGGCGGCGCCGAACAAGCAGGACGTCCGGTTCATGGGATCCGATTCCGCCGAGGTGGTCGCGGGGGGCTTCCGGACGGGCTACAAGCTGGGCGCGAACGGGCAAGTGCTGCGCAGCGATGGGTCGCTGACCACGCAGAAGTTCATCACGACCCCCGCGCCCTCGGTCAACATCGGGACGCTGGCGAGTGCCTGGGCGGCGAAGGACGCCGCTGGCCAGGCGTTAGGCGCCGCGTCGACGCGTGATACCCTGCGCGCGACGATTGGCGGCGCGACGGTCACGATCGACTACGGTCGTCCGGCCGCGCGCGGGCGCGAGATCTGGGGCAAGCTCGTGCCGTTCGACACCACCTGGCGCTTTGGTGCAAATGCGGCCACGCAGCTCACCACCGACAAGGACCTGATGATCGGCTCGGCGCACGTCCCGGCCGGGAAGTACACCCTGTTCCTCTATCCCACGGCGACGGCGGCGTGGTTGATCGTCAACAAGCAGACCGGTCAGTGGGGCACGGCCTACGACAAGGCGCAGGACCTCGTCCGCATC
>JAEUJL010000332.1 GCA_016794835.1 Gemmatimonadota bacterium
CAACCGCCACTGCGCAGCACGGGCAGCACGAGTCTTGAGCGGCACGGACGGCACGCGTGCCTCCCCGCGCCGCGCGTACTGCCCGTACCGCTCGTGGTTCGCAGTGGCACTTCGCGCAGGCCGTTCAACCACCACAGCGCAGTACGCGTGCCCCCCGTGCTGCTCGGGCTGCCCGTACCGCGCGTGCTGCGCAGTGGCGGTTGTCCTATCCCGCCTTCGCGATTGCCGCCGCCGTCCGCAAACCCACCGCCGCGAACGTCAGCGTCCCGTTGGTGCAGGACGCCGTCGGCAACGTGGGCGCCCCCGCGATCCAGAGGTTCTCATGATCGTGCGCGCGGCCCCAGCCGTCGACCACACTGGTCTCGGCGTTGGTCCCCATGCGGCAACCACCCGTCGGGTGCTCCTGCCCGATGTCATTGGCGTTGCTGGACAGGTTGATCACCTCGCCCCCGCCAGCCTTCGCCATGGTGCGGAACAGGGTGCGGAGTTCCTCCTCCTGCCACTCGCGCAGGGCCGCGCTTTCCGGCGCGTCCTTGAACGTGAGGAACGGCATCGGGTCCCCAAACCGATTCTTGCGGGTGGCGTCGAACGTGATCCGGCTGTCGCGATCGGGAAGCACGTCGTAGTAGGCGCGGACGCGCGCCGTGGCGCCCTTGGCGCGCTGGCGCCAGTCGGCGAGGAGCGCGTCCCCGAGCTGCAGGGAGCCATCGGCTCCGCGGAGCCGCGGGTCCCGCCCGACGCTGGATTCCCAGATGCGCAGGTCGTGCCGCAGGTACTTCCCCTTGCGACCCTCGCGCATGAACTGCTTGGAGACCAGCGAGTGCTGCACGTTGATCCCCGGGTAGAGCTCCAGCGGCAGTGAGATCTGGCCGCCGATGTTCCGGTGGCCGGCGAGGTAGCGCCCCACGTTGCCGCTGCGGTTTGCCAGGCCGTCGGGGTGTGCGTCGTCGCGCGAGAGCATCAGCAGGTGCGCGGACCACACGAAGCCCGCGGCCAGCACGAACGTCTTCGCGTTGATGGTGACCTCTTCACCGGAGGCATCGGTGCGATTCCCCGTCGCGCGCACGATGCGGCCATGCGTCCCGTCCGCGACCAGCCGCCGTACCAGGGTCTCGGTCACCAGGGTGATCTTGCCGGCCTTCACCAGGGCGTCCCACGTGAAGTCCGGGGAGTACTTGGCCCCCGTCGGGCAGACCGGATAGCAGGTGTCGCAGCGCTGGCAGACAGCGCGCCCCTGGTACGGTTGCGAGTTCTTGGCCGACGGGGTGCTCCACGCGCTGATCCCGGAGCGGGTCGCCCACTCCCGCAGCTGCGCGAGGTTGTAGTTCACCGGCAACGCGGGGAGGGGATACGCCTTGCCGCGCGGGTCGAGGGCGGCGGGACCCTGTTCCCCGGCGATCCCCATTCGTTCCTCGGCTTCCTGGTAAAACGGGTCGAGGTCGTCGTAGCTGAACGCCCAATCGTCGCCGATGCCCGTCAGGGACTTCACGCGGAAGTCCTCCGGCGAGTACCGCGGAGCCACGCCACCCCAGTGCATCGCCAGCCCACCCACGTGCATGCTCGGCGAGAAACCGTACGTCACGCCGTAGGCGTTCTGGTCATCGAGGTGATCCTGCTTCCAGGGGCTCTCCCCGTAGTCCTTGTAGCGTTCACGCGCGCGGGCGCGCTCGCCGAACGGGGTCGAGGGCTTGCCGGCCTCGATGACCGTGATGGCCCGTGTCGCTGCGCCCGCCAGGTGTTCGGCCATCATCGCGGCGGTGATCCCGCTGCCGATGATGCAGATGTCCGCCTCGATGGTCTTCATGTGTTGGGCCTCCGCATCGTCGGGGGACGCATGCGCGCGGCCTCGAGGGGACGACAGGCCCCTGGGGAGACGTCGACGCCCATCGCGAGGTTCCAGGCGCCCGGGCTCGACGCCCAATGCGCGAGGAGTGCGACGGCGACGTGGCGTGCGTTCAACGGCGCGGGGAGTCGCTCGGCCCGCTCACTGCCTAACGCAACCGTCACCACCTCGGTGCGCCCCGTGAGGTCGAGCGAGGCGAACGACCCCTTGCGCAGCTTCTGCGCCAGGAGCTCCAGCGCGTCGAGCTGGGCGCGCCAGGCCGGGGCCGGGTCCGGGGGGAGATACCGGATGTCGGAGTAGCCATAGCCCACCATCTCCTGCGCCACGGGCTCGTACTCGTTCACCCAGCGGACGAACGCATCGACCGCCGCGGATCGACCGGCGGGCCCGAGTTCACCGGGGAGCATCACCTCGGCGAGAGGTTCGAGCGAGGCCTGGTAGATGGTGGTGCGACCGGCCGCCGCCGCGGTGCCGTCGGCGGGCGCGCAGGCGACCGAGGACGCGGCCACTCCGGTGGCGATCGCTCCGGCGGTCTTGAAGAATGTCCGGCGCGAGGCGCCGTCGGGTGGTGTGGAGCTGGTCATGCCGGGACATAACCCCCGGTTCCCGGGGGCGGCAAGGAGCGAGCGGGCTACCGTCGAGTGAAGCGCACGTTGCGCACGCGCCCAGCCTCGATGGTGAATGCGGTGCGCCGCGCCGCGGGGCCCGAGAACTGGAGCACGAGGTTCCCCGCGCGGAAGGTGCCGTCGGTCAGCGCCTCCAGGGTATCGGTGCGCAGGGGACGCACCAGCTCGAGCGCACCGCCCGCTGCACGGATCGTGTAGGTCGCGTTGGCTTCCTCGCCAAAGTAGCTCCCGACCAGCCCGGCGTCGGTGGCCGCGGTGCCGGTGCGCCGCGCGGGCCGTGGGGCCGGCGGCCGCGGGGTGGGCCGTGGCCCCATCCGGTCACCCAGGAACACCTCGGCGACGGAGAAGGCGAGGGACGCCGGGTCGATCGGACCATAGTTGCACAGCAGGATCACGCTGAACTTCTGGTCGGGAAAGCGGAGCAGCTCGGCCTTGTAGCCCATGAGGGCGCCGCTGTGCTCCGTGATGCGCAGCCCGCGATACGTCGAGACGTTGTTGCCGAAGGCATACGTCAGGGTGTCGCCACGGCTCAGCACGCCGCGCGTGTGGATGAGTTGCTGAAAGGGTGCCCCACCCACCTGCTGCGAGTAGTAGTTGGTATCCCACTTCAGGAGGTCGGCCATCGTGGTGTAGAGACCGCCGGCGCCGATCTTGTCGAAGTTCTGGACGTACGAGATGCGATAGCCGCGTCCCCCGGGGCCCGGCTCATAGCTCATCGCCCGGCGCTTCATGATGTGCCCGGGATCATCGTGGAAGTGCGTGTCCGTCATGCCGAGCGGCCGGAAGATCCGCTCGTCGGCGAATTCGCGCAGGGACATCCCCGTCACCCGCTTCACCAGTTGCCCCAACAGGAAGTAGCCGGAGTTGCTGTACAGGTAGTCGTCGTTTGGCGCGAAGTTGGTCTCCTTCTGTCGCGCGATCAGGGCGATCGCCTCGGCGTCGGTGAAGACGTCCTCGAGTCGCTTGCCGGCGAGATCCATGATCCCGTAGATGTCGCGCAAGCCGCTGGTATGGTGCACCATCTGGCGGATGGTGACCGGGCGGGTGTAGGCCGGCATCTCGGGGAAGTACTTCCGGATGTCGTCGTCCAGGGCGATGCGTCCATCGAGCACGAGGAGGCCGATGGCGGCCGCCGTGAATTGCTTGGAGACCGAGCCGACGTAGTACACCAGCCGCGGGTCGTTCGGGATGTCGTAGTCGAGGTTGGCCATCCCGTAGCCCCGCTGATAGATCAAGCGGCCGTCTTGTGCGACACCCACCGAGCATCCCGGGGAGTCCGCGCGATCAAACGCGGCAAAGATCCGGTCGATGCGTGGGTCGGCCGCCCCGGGCTGTGCTGAGGCGACGAGAGGGACGAGGCCGGCCGCCCCGCAGAGGGCGAGGGCAATCACGGGGGCACGCATGGGTCACACCAAGGCGACGAGGAGTCGCGAACATACGAGGGGGGCGCGGCGCGGCAAGGATCAGCGACCCTCCCCTCTGCCGTCGGACCTGCGGATCAGGGCGGGCTGACGAGGCGCCGCGTGGTGGCGTGCCGGAAGTCGAACATCCGCTCGAGTTGCCAGCGGACCATGGCACCGCCCAACCACTGGCCGACGATGCCGAATGGCAGTCGGTACTCCACCTCGTCGCGCAGGATGGTCCCGCCCGCACCGTCGTCGAGGAACTGGTGGTGGTGTTCCCAGAATGCAAAGGGGCCGCTGCGCTGGACGTCGACGAACGCGTGTGGCGGTTCGTACACCGTGTGCTCCGCGACCCAGCGGATGGGGAAGGGGCCAACCCGGCCGGCGAGCACCACGCGAGATCCGGGCTTGAGGGAGTTCGCGCTCTCGATCACGCGCATCCGTTCCCAGGGGGGAATCAGGGCGGTGAGTGCCCCCGGCGATTCGTGAAAGGCGAAGACCGCCCCAGGTGGTGCGGGGATCCGGGACTGCTTGACGAATCGCATGGATCCGGGGGCGGTGGGGTGGGGGCTCGACGCGAGTGACGCCGCGCCGGCCCCCGCCGCATGAGTTACTTGGGAAGGACGACCGTGTCGATGACGTGGATGACCCCGTTCGTCGTCACGATGTCCGCCTTCACGACCTTGGCGTTATTGATCATGACGCTGCCGTCCTTGACGGCGATGCCGAGGGACTGGCCGTTGACCGTCTTCGCGGTCGAGAGCTTCATCGCCTGCGCAGCGCGCACGTCGCCAGAAACGACATGGTACGTCAGGATGGCGGCGAGCTTGGCCTTGTCCTTCAGGAGCGCCTCGACCGTGCCGGCCGGGAGCTTGGCGAACGCTTCATCGGTCGGGGCGAAGACCGTGAACGGTCCCTTGCCCGAGAGGGTCTCGACGAGGCCAGCGGCCTGCACGGCGGCGACCAGCGTCTTGAACGAGCCAGCGGCAACCGCGGTCTCGACGATGTTCTTGGTGGCGTGATTCGCGCCCGAGTGGTCCTGGGCGCTGGCCGCCGGGGC
>JAEUJL010000356.1 GCA_016794835.1 Gemmatimonadota bacterium
CCCCTTCGTGCTTCGGTCGGTGCGCGGTTACTTGCGCTTGGCCGAGTACGGGAACTCGCCCATCCCCTCGGCGACGATCTTCCCTTCCAGGTTGTCCTTGTCCTTGAGGGCGCCGATCCCGGTGAGGTTGATCATCTGCCCGCCGGCGTCGATCGCGAAGGCGAGGAAGAGGGAGTCGCCCTTGGCGAAGCCGGCCACCTTGGCGCTGCCCACTTCGGACTCGAAGGTGCCGCTGATGCTGTCGGACTTCTGCTCGAGGGTGAGGGTGGACGCCATGGCGCCCTGGGGGCCGTTGACCACCACGTCCCAGGCCCCGCTGAAGTTGGCGAACGCGGTGGCGGCGATGGAGCTGGCGGCCACGGCCGCGGTGAGAACGATCGCAGAGATTCGACGCATGGTGGTATCAGAAGGGGTGAAAACGGCTGGGCTGGCCGGGAACCGACCCGGTGAATAGTGGCACGACCGGCCCCGGGACGGGAGTCGCCTGACGGCGCCCGGGGCCCGGAGCGCCACCTTGTAACCGGGGGAGGGCGAAAAGTGCCGTCCCTCGGAGGTACGCGGAATCATGCCCCGTCGTTTCGCCCTGGTGGCTCGGGGTCTCCGCGATTGTGGTGGTGCCTGACTGCAGGCGCTCAGCCCTTGTAGCGGACTGAGGCCCCATGGCGGGGGAGTGCGGTCGCGGTGAGCTGCGGGGTGGAACGGCCGGCCCCCCACGGCCGGCCGATGCCCTCCTCGCTCGCACCGTGATCCCAAACAGCACAGGGTCACGGTGCGAGCCCGACGCCTTATTGCACGATTACGGTGACATTCACACGGCCGACCAAGCCCGGGGTGTTCCGCACCTCGAGTCGTGCGGTGTAGGTCCCAGCCGCGGTGTAGGTACGAGAAGCGCCGATCGCGCTCCCGGGGGTGACGCTCCCGAGCGATGTGCTCGGCTGTCCTTGACCCCAGAGAATGCGCCCGATCCACGGTCCGCTGGATGGGGCATCCGTGAAGCTGCCGCTGATCGTTGCGGTGCCGCCCACCGGAATGGTGATCGTGGACGGTGTGCTGAGCGTCACGATGGGGGCCGTAGCCGTTGGCACGACCGTGATCGTGCGCTGGTAGTTCGTGACACCTCCGTCCTTGTCGCGCACCCCCAGTCGGATGGTGTAGTTCCCGGGGGTCGTCAGGGTGCAGGTCGTGCTGTTGCCGGGCTGCACCGGTCCCCAGCCTGCGCCGCAGTTGAACCGGTAGGTCAGCGCGGCCTGGTCGACCGGCGAGGGGTCAGTCGCCGGCAGGGAGATCGCGAAGGATCCCGGGGCAATGCTCGAGGGAACGACTGGCGAGCCCGTCGGTGCCACGTTGCTTGCGGTCACCGTGGTGGATGCGGTCGCCGTTGCCGTCCCGTCGGAGACGGTGACGGTGACCGTGTAGGTTCCGTTGTCCGGGAAGGCGTGGCTGGGTGCAGCCCCGCTCCCGACCGCCGAGCCATCGCCGAAGTCCCAGCTGTAGGTGAGCGGCTGGTTGTCCGGATCGCTACCCGTGGCGGAGAGGGCAATCAGCGCGCCTTCATTCCCGCTGTAGGGTCCGCCGATGGCGACCGTGGGGGCCTGGTTGGCTGGAGCGGGCCAGAGCGTTCCGCCGGTGGGGTTGCTGTTGTCCCATCCCGCGATAGCGCCGCTGTTGTTCATGCCGCACTCCAGGAAGAATGCCTGGTCGACGCAGCTCGCGAGTGGCACCTGGTGGAGCGGTGTGCCGCCGGACCAGACGATACCGCCGCCGTACACGACGAACGGCGAGCTCTGCACGATGTTGTTGGCCCAGACGCCGACGCGGCCGGATGAGCCGCCCGCGAAGGCATACGCCGAGCCCGTGACCGTGTAGGCCGGTGATGGAAAGAGCTCGGTAATGACACCGTTCTGCCAGATGGCGGGCCGTCCCTGATACGCTCCCATGACACGTCCGGCATCGTCGATGTCGGTTGCGTAGAAGTCACCTGGCAGAACCACGCCACCACCCACCCAGACGACGATCGGGGTCCAGGTCACCGACCCGGGCAATGCCGCGCTTGCGAGCACGGTGCCGCTGTTGTTGATGGCGGTGGCGTACACGTCAACGGCGCCCACGAAATCCGTGTTCAGCAAGGTCGGTACACCGTTCGTCCATGTCCCGAGAGCCCAGCGCGCGGGTTCAGTGAGCGTTGCGGGGAGCTGTCCCATCCCAACGATGACCCCGACGTCGTTGATGTCCCGCGCGTAGTTGCCGACCGTGCCTGGCAATGGGAGAAGGCGCGTCAGCGTCCCATTCTCCCACCGAAAGCCAGCGGTGCCTTCGGCGCCGCCCGTAAAGCCATATCCTGTCACGATCGAGCCCTGGTTGATGGCCGTCGGTTGGAGGGTGGCGCAGGTGCCAAAGAGTGCCCCCGGGTCGAGCGTGCCCAGATCGGTGAACGACCCGCCGGAATAGAGGTAGCCGCGGTCCACGAGTCCGGGGGAGGCGTCTGCATAGTTGCAATCGAACCGAGCGCGTCCCACCACGTGTAGTGCATCGTTCACCCCAGTGGGAGAGAACCACCAGGACCCCGCCGGCGTCCCCAGCGAGATGCCCGTGACGTCACTGGTCCGCGGCCCTCCACGACCCTGGGAGAACTCGCGCGGCGAGGGCAGCAACCCGGGCAGCCCTCGCGAGTCGCCGCGAGTCAAGGCGGGTTCGGTTGCTGCTGATGGGTTGGTGGGCGGGGCGGTGCCGTCTGTGCAGGCGAGGCCGGTGACGACGAGAGCGAGGAGGAGGCGGCGTGGGCAGGACATGGCAGGGGATTAAGAGGCCTAGGATCTTCCCCGCGGTGCCGGATCCGGATCAATAGGGCAGATGCCCCACCCGTTACGCTGCGCACCCTCCCCCCGTCGCACCCGTAGCGACAAATTGGTCGCAGCACATCGGATCCGTGGCGGACTGGCCTGATGACGCGACTGTCAAGTGAAGAGCTGCGCCTCATGCGGTGTGCGAACGACGCGCTGGTCAGCGCGCTGGAGCACGAGCGTCTCGATGACTGGAGGCGCGCCTGCGCCCGCACACTCAAGGCCGTTGCTGGCGCCGAGCATGCGATGGTCATGACGGCCCCGGAGGCCGATGAACGATGGGCTCTCAGCGAAGACCTGTCGGCGAGCGAGATGGAGCGGTATTGGGCGTTGCACCTACAAGGAGTCGACGGCGGGCTGGAACGTGTCCGCGCGCGGGGCGTAAGCGTCGTCCTCCTCCGCGACATCGTCGATGGCGACTGGGATGGATACCGCGAGGATCGCATGGTGCAGGAATTCCATTGGCCGAACCAACAACGAGACTGTATTGGGCTGACCGCATTTGGGATTCCGACGGAAGGCGGGATCAGTTGGATGGAGTTCCACTCCACGCGTTACCCGACGCCGCGTCTCGAGCGCGGGAAGATCCTCATCCGGCGGCTCGCCCCGGCGTTCAAGACAGGGCTTCTTGCGCGCGCGACCGGCATTGGAGGCACCTACGACTCCGCCCGTGCGCTGGATCGACTCGATGTCCCCGTCCTCCTGGTGTCCGCGAGTGGGCGCATTGCCTTTCGCACCCGCGGCGTTGCGCAGCTGTTGATGAACCCCCGGCACGAAGCACAGGTGCTCGGCGCCGTTGCGCATCTCGTTCGCACGCAGGAGGTCCACCTCAGGGGAACGCCGCGCCGCACGCACCTTCCGCTGGCACCGACAGCGCTTCGCGTCCAGGTTCAGGAGCGTGCGTTCACCTTGCGCGCGACCCCGGTGGGACCCGAGGGGTCGGCCACCCGCCTGACCATGGTCTTGCTCGAGGAACACCCGGCACCGCCGCCGAGCGATGCCGAGGTGCGCGAGGCGTTCAAGCTGTCGATGCGTGAGCTTCATGTCGCGCGCCTGATGTCCCGCGGGATGGCCGACAAGGAGATCGCCCGGGAGCTCGGGGTCAGCTGGCATACCGCTCGACGGCATGCCGAGCACGTGCTTCGCAAGACCGGCGTCACGCGTCGGAGTCTCCTCGCCGATCGCCTGAACACGCTCCCTTCCCGCACGCGGTCATAGCGGTTGCGGGGCCGGTCCCCTACCCGTGCGAACAGTCGCATGGCCGAAGTGTCCCGACCACTGGACGGCAGCGATCCCCGGGACTTTGTTGTGCGGAGCAGGCCACCTTTGGCTTTTTGTCCCACGAGGCTGTGACCGCTCCCTCCCTTACCAAGCGCGACATCCTGGCCGGGCTCCAGTGTCACCGCCTGCTCTGGTGGCAGCGACACGAGCCGGAGGCGGAGGAATTGCAGCCGGATCGCGTGCTGCAGGACCTCTTCGACCAGGGGCGACAGGTCGGCGAGCTCGCGCGCACCGCATTCCCCGACGGCGTGCTGATCGCCCCGGGCTCCCGCGAGGAGCGCGCACAGCGCACGGCGGAAGCGATCGCCAACGGTGCCACGGTGATCTTCGAGGGCGCCTTCCTGGCGGACGGGCTGTTCGTCGCCTGCGACGTGTTGGTGCGCGACGGCGACACGTGGCACCTCATCGAGGTGAAGTCGTCCACGTCGCAGAAGGACGAGCACGTGACCGACGTCGCGGTCCAGGCCCATGTCCTCGGTCGCAACGGGATCGCGCTGCAGCGCATGGAGGTGATGCACCTCAGCAAGGAGTTCCGCCATCCCGACACCGGTGCGTTGTTCGCGCGAACCGACACCACCCGCGAGGCCACCGAGCTGCGGGAGCGGATCCCGGAGGCGTCGCAACGTCACCTGCAGGTGCTCGAGGGAACGCTGCCCGAGGTCCCGATCGGGCTGCACTGCGCCGAGCCACGGGAGTGCCCGTTTCATGACCGGTGCTGGCCGGACGATGACTGGCACATCGCCAACCTCTACAACGTGGGGCCCAAGCGGGCCGCCACGTTCATGAGCGCTGGCGTGCACTCCATTCGCGACCTGTCCGAAAAGGACAAGAAGAACTTCACGGTCCGCCGGCAGGTGCGCGCCATGGAGGAAGGGCGACGCCTCGTGGAGCCCACGTTAGGCGCCGCGCTGGCCGTGCTCGAC
>JAEUJL010000428.1 GCA_016794835.1 Gemmatimonadota bacterium
GCGATCGTTCGCGAGCGCTTCACCTTTGCCCAGGCGAAGGTGTTCACGAACCAGCTCCGGTGGGCGGCACACCTCGTCGGCGTGGTCGACCGGGGCGTCGGCGTCGTGCACCTCGGGAACATCCGGCCGTGCGGGTACGCCGTGATGATGGCGCGTCGCATGCGCACCTTTCCGTATGTGGTGTATGTGAATGGCGGGGACTTGCTGCGGGAGGAGCGCAAGGTCGGGGAGCAGGGACTCAAGCGCTGGTCAGCGCGCGACATTCTGGGCCAGGCGCGAGGGATTGTCGCCAACTCTCCCTGGACGGCGGACCTCGCGCGTCGCGTGATGCGCAGCAGTGGCGTGCGGACGTTGCCCGAGGTCGCCGCGATCGACCTGGGGACTGACCCGGCCCACTTTCACCCCGGGCGGGACCGTGGCACGTTGCGCCGCGAGCTGGGGATCGGCGAGGCACCGCTGTTGGTGACGATCGCCCGCCTGGTGCCGCACAAGGGCCAGGATACGGTGATCGATGCCCTGGCGCAGCTCGACCCTGCCGTGCATTACCTGGTCGTGGGCGATGGGGAGCATCGCGCGGCGTTCGAGGCGCGGGCCGCGGAGCGGGGGGTCGCCGGGCGCGTGCACTTCCTGGGCGCCGTGTCCGATGAGACGGTCGCCGAGGCGTACGCGACTGCGTCCGTGTATGTCGGGATGTCGCGGCTGGACCACGGGATCAACGTGGAGGGGTTCGGCATTTCCTTTGTAGAGGCCTCGGCGAGCGGGGTGCCCGTGGTGGCCGGGGACTCCGGCGGGGTGCGCGCGGCCGTGCGCGATGGGGAGACGGGGCTGGTGATTCCCCCGGGCGACGCCGGGCTCCTCGCGTCGACGGTGCGCGGGCTGCTCTCCAACGACACCCGGCGGCGCGCGATGGGTGCCGCCGGCCGTCGCGCGGTGGAGCTGCACTACAACTGGGATCGTGTCGCGCGCGAGACCCTGGCCTTTGTGGCTCGCGTCACCCAGGGGGACGCATGAAGCCACCCCGCCTGCGCCACCGGCTGGAGTACGGCGCGTTGCGTGCCGTGACGGCCGTGCTGCGCCTGATGCCGCTCGACGTGGCGCGCCGCGTGGGGGCGTTCATCGGGCGGCTGGGATATCGCCCGTTAGGCATCCGGCGGACCACCGTGGAGCGGCAGCTGGCGGCAGCCTTCCCCGGCCTCGCGCCCCCCGCGGTGGCGACGATGGCGCGCGCGGCCTATGCCCACCTCGGGCGACTCGCGATCGAGCTCGCGTTGTTGCCGCACCTCAAGCAGGAGGGGCTCCGGGCCCTGTTCGAGGAAGACAGCGACCTGGGTTTGGTGCAGCGCCTCGCGGCGGGCGGGCGGGGCATCGTCCTGTGCACCGGCCACGTGGGGAACTGGGAGCTCACGGGGGCCTACCTGGCGATGCACGGGCTGCCGCTGGATGCCGTGGTGCGCCGCATGGCCAATCCCCTGTTTGACGGGTTCCTGAACCGGACCCGTTCGCGCGTCGGGATGCGCGTGATCTACGACAGTGACGCGGTGCGCCAGATCACGCGAGGGCTCAAGGAGGGGCGGCATGCCGCCCTGGTGGCGGACCAGGGGGTGCTGGGGCTGGCGTCGTCGTTCGTGACCTTCTTCGGGCGACCGGCCAAGACGCCCCGCGGCCCCGCGGTGTTCGCCCTCAAGTTCGATGCGCCGGTGGTGTTTTGTGCCGCGGTGCTGCAGCCGTCAGGGCGGTATCGGTTCATGGCCGAGGAGGTTCCCGTGGTGAAGACCGGGGATCGGGAGGCCGATGTGGATGCCACGGTGCAACGGTTTACGAGTGCGCTCGAGCGGCTCGTGCGACGGTACCCCGAGCAGTATTTCTGGCATCATCGCCGGTGGAAGCGGCAGCCGCCCGACACGCCACCGGAGTTGCGGGACCCGGCGGGGTGACGAAGACCTGAGACGGCAGACGGCAGACGGCAGACGGCAGACGGTAGACGATAGACGATAGACGGCAGGCAGCAGGCGGCGGACAGTCGACCACCACATGAGCAGACTTGAAGAGATCGTGGCCAGGGAGTTTCCACGGCTGCGCGAGGAGACGATCTACCTCAACAGTGCCTCGACCGGGCCGTTGCCCGAGCGGGCGCGACGCGTGGCGCGGGAGCAGGCCGATCGACGGGCCGAGCCGTGGACCTATGGCGCCGCCGAGCAGTTCGCGACGCTGGATCGGTCACGCGCGCTCGTCGCCTCGCTGATCGGCGCGACGCCGGGGGAGATCGCCCTGATGGTGAACACCTCCTACGGCCTCAACCTGGCGGCACGCTCGCTGCCGTTTGTGTCGGGCGACGTGGTCGTGGCGAGCGATCGCGACTTTCCCGCGAACGTCTACCCCTGGATGGCGATGGCGCGCGAGGTCGGGGTCGACTTCCGGCTGGTGCCGTGCCGCAATCGCTTGTTTGACGAAGAGGCACTGCTCGCGGCCATCGAGCAGCCCCGGGTGAAGGCGCTGGTGGTCTCCTGGGTGTCGTTCGAGAGCGGGATGCGGCTCAACCTGGATCGACTCGGCGCGGCGTGTCGCGCGCGCGGCGTGTACTTCGTCGTGGATGCCATCCAGGGCCTGGGGCCGTTGACGCTGGATGTGCGCCAGACGCCGATCGACATCCTGGCCTGCGGCACACAGAAGTGGCTGCTCTCGCCCTGGGGCAGCGGCTTTGTGTACGTCCGGGACGCGCTCGTGCAGGCGCTGGAACCGCGCCAGGTCAGCTGGATGAGCATGGAAGGGACCGACGACTTCACGCGACTCCTCGACTATCGCTTTGCGTATTGGCCTGA
>JAEUJL010000449.1 GCA_016794835.1 Gemmatimonadota bacterium
GTGCGCGCGTGATCTCGCGCACCATCGGGCATCGGCGCCCTACGCCGGGGCAGCCCAGTGCAGCGCGAACATGGCACCCTGCGGATCGGTGCACATCGCGATGCGCCCACCGGGGATATCGGTCTCCACGAACACGTTGCCGCCGTTCGCCTTCACCCGGCCAACGGCCGCCCCCAGGTCGGACACCGTGACGTAGTGCACCCATGACGGCGGCATGGCCATCGGTCCCGAGTCGCTCACCTGGTACATCCCGCCCATCATCTCGCCGTCGCGATTGAAGAACTGGTAGATCCCGTTGGGTCCCATGTCCATGGAATCACCCTTCGTCCACCCAAAGAGCTCGCCATAGAACGCGAGCGCCTTGTCGATATCCCGGGTGCCCAGCTCGAACCACGAGAAGTCACCGACCCCGGGCGCCGTGGGAGGCATTTCCTGGCTAGGGGTGAACGGGGCGAACATGGCGCCATCGGGGTCCGCCATCACGGCAAACCGGCCCACCATCGGGAGGTCCACTGGGCCGAAGAGCAGCGCGCCGCCGCGCGCCTTCGCCGTGGCGACCGTGGCATCGACATCAGGGGTCGAGATGTAGCCGAGCCAGTGGGCCGGGTCCTTGCTGCCCGGGGGCATCTCCATCACCCCGCTGTGGGCGGCGCCACTCCCCTTCCACATGTGATACGGCGGTTGGGAGGGATCCGGCTGCCAGGTCTCACTCCCCCACGCGCACACGTCGGCGTAGAACGCCTGGGCGGCGGTGGCATCGGGTGTATTGAGCTGGTGCCAGACAAAGCGGCCGCGCGAGGTGGGGGCAGTCATGGGATCGGTGGTGGATTGGGCGCCTAGTGTGCGACCCACCGTGAGCCTGCGCCAGTAGAGGTGTGACGGAGCGAACGTCGACGGGGCCGACGGTGTTACGCGGGTGCCGCCGCCACCGCCCGACGCGATGGCCCCGTGCGCATGCCGGTTCAATGGCGCCCGAGCCGAGGGGGCCGGGCGCGCCAGAATCGCGGAGAATTGAACCTTGCCCCTGCTCCCGGTCCCGTACATGGTTCGGCGTCGACACCGCTACGTCCCCACCGCATGCCCTCTCCGGTCGCCCCTGAAGGATCCCGCGGCTACATCATCCCCATTGGGGGCCGCATTGGGGATTCCGACATCCTCGGTCGTTTTGTCGCGCTCTGCGGCGGTCGGGACGCGCGGATCGCCATCGTGCCCACCGCCTCGGCCGACAGCAACACCGGCCGGGAGTACGAGGCGACCTTCAAGAAGCTGGGGGCCCGCGAGGCCAAGGCCCTCAACATCGAGCGCCGCTCGGACTGCGACGACAGTGACTACCTCGCCGTGATCGAGGCCGCCGACGGCGTCTTCCTCACCGGCGGCTCCCAGCTCAAGCTCAGCACCACCCTCGGTGGCACCCCCATCGCCACCCTGCTCCGTCGGCGGAACGCGGCCGGACAGCATGTGGCGGGCACCTCGGCCGGGGCCGCATTCCTCTCGGAGCACATGATCGGGTTCGGCGAGGAAGGGCCGACCCCGCGCGTCGGGATGGTCACCCTGGCCCCGGGGCTCGGCCTCACCAATCGCGTCGTCATCGACCAGCATTTCCGCCAGCGCGACCGGTTGGGCCGCCTGTTGATGGCGCTCGCCCTCAACCCGTTTGCCATCGGGCTCGGGCTGGACGAGGACACCGCCGCGTTCATTGGCCCGGATAACGTCGTGGACATCCATGGGTCGGGTGCGATCACCTGCATCGATCCGTCGAAGGTCGAGTTCTCGGCGGCCGACCACACCGACCGCGGACAGCCCGTGTCGCTGCTGGGCGTCCGGCTGCACATCCTGACGCACGGCGCCGCCTTCAACCTGCACACGCGCGAGGCGATGGCCCCGGGAGCGCGCACCGGGTAGGACCCCTGTAGCCCTCATGGGCTTGTCCTGCGGGCCTTTGCGCGCATGCGGTGAACGTTCACCGAGTCCGCTGGCAGTTGCCGGTTCGACAACCAGCTTGCGCTGTTGAGCCGGCGTGACCCGCACTCCTCGTGATCTACACCTAGCGACGAGTCCAGATGACGAGCGTACCACAGGTCGCCCCGAGGCCTGCGTACGCCGGGGGAGTGTCCGCTGGTCCGGGGTACACCT
>JAEUJL010000476.1 GCA_016794835.1 Gemmatimonadota bacterium
GATCGCGCCGGGCTCTCCGCCTACGACGCGGCGACCAACGGGAGCTTCGTGTTCCTCCGGAAAGGCGCCGAGGCCGCGCACGTCGACGTCCTCGTCAATGTGGCGGCCCTCGTCCGCTCGCGCGCGACCATCGCCCGCCGCGCGGTCACCAGCGACTGACGCGCGACGCGTTCAGCGCTTCACCGGCTCCAGGCGCACGATCGGCGTCGGCTTGCCGCTCCGATCCTCGATGGCCAGGTAGACGTACCCGTCCGGCCCGGTGCGCACATCCCGGATGCGTCCCTGCCGACGGACGATCGTCTCCGCCAGCTCCGCCCGCTCGCCGTCCACGGTGAAGCGGCCGAGTTGCTCGCCGGACATCCCGCCGGCCAGCAGGTTCCCCTTCCACTCCGGGAACTTGTCGCCGGTGTAGTACGTCATCCCCGAGACGCCGATGGATGGCACCCAGACGTGCACCGCGTTTTCCATCCCGTCCTTGCGCGTCCCCGCGTGGATCGCCGAACCGGAGCCGTAGTTGACCCCGAACCCGATCACCGGCCATCCGTAGTTTGCCCCCTTCTTGATCAAGTTGAGTTCATCGCCGCCCTGGGGGCCGTGCTCGGTGAGCCAGACGTCGCCCGTCACCGGGTGGATGACGAGCGCCTGCATGTTGCGGTGCCCGTAGCTCCAGATCTCGCCACGCGCGCCTGCGCGACCGACAAACGGATTGTCGCTCGGCACCCGGCCATCATCGTGCAGCCGGATGACCTTGCCATGATGGTTCGACAGGTCCTGGGCCGGATGCGCCTCGAGGTTGCCCGACGGGGGCGCCATGCGATCGCCGACCGTGATGAAGAGGAGCCCCGCGCGATCGAAGGCGAGGCGCGACCCGAAGTGTCCGCTCGTCCCGCGCGTCTCGGCAACGAAGATGTCGGTGAAGTCGACCAGCTTGTCCCCCTCCAGGCGGCCGCGGCCAATCGCCGTGGTCGTGAGCGTCCCCGTGTCGGCGAGCGCCTTGGAATAGCTCAGGTAGACGTAGCGGTTCGTCGCAAAGGCCGGATGCAGGACCACATCGAGCAACCCGCCCTGCCCCCGCGCGGCAACCTTGGGTGTCCCGCTGATCGGCTGCTCGACGAGCTTGCCGCCGCGCACCATCCGCAGGCGCCCCGGACGCTCGGTGACCAGCATGTCGCCATTGGGCAGGAAGGCCATCGACCACGGATTGACCAGCCCATCGACCACCGGAACCACCCGGTAGTCGTACAGCGACGACTTGAGGACCTGCCCCTGGGCGCGCGCGACCGCGGGGAGGAGCGCGAGGGCCAGGAGGGTACGACGAAGGTGTTGCGACATGCAGGGGTCCGGATCGAGGGTTGCACTCAGTAGGCGAAAACTGCGCTCCTCGCCGCCGGCGCGAAATGGCAAACCCCCGCCCGACGAGAGGTCGGGCGGGGGTTGCCGTGTGACGGGAACGACAGGCGTGGCTCAGGTCCCGGTGTTCGGCGTGCAGGAGACGGTCGGGTTGAACGGGGTGAAGGTCCCGTTCGGGTTCGCCTGGTGCAGCCAGACGTGCAGGCTCCAGTGGGGCACCGGAACGGGGGTCCCCCCGACGTCGAACGGCTGGCCGCCAAAGGTCGGCGC
>JAEUJL010000027.1 GCA_016794835.1 Gemmatimonadota bacterium
CTCCCGCGACGGCGAACGGCTGTCGATCTCGGCGGCCTCCGCCATCGTGCGGGGTGGCCTGTTCCTGGTGGATGACACCATCCACCGCTATGTCGACGACGGCCGCTTTCCCGTGCTCCTCGCGCTGGGGACCCGCGCGCGCTACACGGTCTCGCCGAGCGCCCTGCTCGGCGTGCTGGGAGAACTGCACACGCTGCCTCGCTTGCCGTTGCTGACCCTCCCGGACGGACACACCCTGTCCCCGGTGGCCGCGGTGCCAACCCCGCGCGTGCGGGTGCGACGCATCCGCGATGAGGAGGCCGGCAGTGAACGGCTGGAGGCCACCCTGGCCTTCGACTATGCCGGGGAGACCGTCGACGCCGCCGACCCGCGGGCGTCGGTCTTTGACCGCGCGACCAACCAGCTGCTGCAGCGCTCGCGCGAGGCCGAGGCCGCCGCGCATGCGGCGGCCCTCGCCGCGGGCCTGCGCGAACAGGAGGAGGCCGCGCTGCGCCTGCCGGACCGCAAGGCCGCGGACATTGCCACGGCGCTGCGCGGGCAGGGGTTCCTCGTCGAGATGGACGGGGCCCTGCTGCACACCGAGCTCGACGTCGACCTGCGGGTCGCAAGCGGGATCGACTGGTTCGACGTGCATGGCAGCGCGTCGTTTGACGGCACCTCGGTGGCCTGGCCGGAACTCCTGAAGGCGGCCCGGACCGGGGAGCGCTTCGTCACCCTGGCCGACGGGTCGGTCGGGCTGGTGCCTGACGAGTGGATGCGTCGCCTCTCGTTCCTCACGGCGACGGGGGCGGTGGCCGAGGGACGCGTCCGCTACCGGACGGCGCAGGCCGGGGTGCTGGATGCCCTGCTGGCGAGCGCCCCCCGCGTGGATGTGGATGCCCAGTTCGCGCGCGTCCGTGAGGCGCTCGAACACTTCCGCCGCGTCGAGCCGCACGATGCGCCACCGGGCTTTCGTGGCGCGCTGCGCCCGTACCAGCGCGAGGGACTCGGCTGGCTGTCCTTCCTCCAGCAATTGGGCTTTGGGGGATGCCTCGCCGACGACATGGGGCTGGGCAAGACCATCCAGGCACTGGCCCTGCTCGAGGAACGCCGCGCGTCCGGGGCGGGCCCCTCGCTCGTGGTGGTGCCCAACTCGCTGGTGTTCAACTGGCAGCAGGAGGCGGCACGCTTCACCCCCGACCTCACGGTCCTCGCGCACGTGGGCGCTGGTCGCGCGCGTGACCCGCGGGCGCTGGCGAACGCGCACGTGGTCCTGACCACGTACGGCATCCTGCGACGCGACGCGGCCTTCCTGTCCCGCGTCCCGTTCGACTATGTCATCCTGGACGAGGCGCAGGCCATCAAGAACGCCGGCACCGCCAGTGCGCGGGCCGCGCGCGTGCTCAAGGCCAGGCACCGGCTCGCCATGACCGGCACTCCCGTCGAGAACCGGCTCGCCGAGCTGTGGAGCCTGTTCGAGTTCCTCAACCCGGGGGTGCTGGGCGCATCAGGTCGTTTGGTGGGCGCCTTGCGCGCCGCCGCGCCGGAGCCCGGCGGCACGCCGGACCAGGAAGCCCTCGACCTGCTCTCCCGGGC
>JAEUJL010000506.1 GCA_016794835.1 Gemmatimonadota bacterium
CCGGCGGCACACACCATCACCCACTCCCCCACGCGGATGGCTGCACGGCACCTGCCTCGAAAGCCCCTGGTGGTCGCGATCTGCCTGGGTGTCGGGGCGCTTCACCTGGTGACCGGGCCTCAATATCGCGGCCCCTTTCGCGCCTTTGTCACCGGCTACCTGATCGACCTGCTCCTCCCCTTCTCCCTCGTCCTGCTGCTTGGCGTTGGACTCGAGCAGGCGCCCACCTTGCGCCGCCCGGCGGTGCGCGCGACCGCCGTTGTCCTCGTCGGAGTGGCGGTCGAGTGGCTGCAATACCTCGGGGTTCCCGTCTTCGGTCGCACCTTCGACCCGCTCGACCTCCTCATGTACGCCGCCGGGGCGCTGGCCGCACTCGCACTCGAACGCGTGGCCTTTCCACCGTGACCTGGCCCGCGGGTCGCGGCGGGGATCGTCAGGCCGGACCCAGCCAGCGCCGCACGCGCCGCGCGTAGGCCACGTACGCGTCGCCAAACTTGCGCGTGAGGTATTCCTCCTCGGGCTTGATCACCCCGTACCGCACGACGACCAGCACGGGGAACAACGCGGCCAGGGCCCAGGTGGAATCCCCCAGGGCGGCCACGCCGGCGTGCATCAGCGCCTGCGCGACATACAACGGATTGCGGGTGAAGCGATACGGCCCCGAATCCACGATGGCCTTGGTGGGCTTCCAGGGAAAGGGACTCGTTCCCGCACGCTTCATCGTCAGGTCTCCCCACGCGCCCAACAGCCCACCCGCCACGATCCCCGCCACCCCAAGCGCGCTCAGCATCCGGCGATCGCCCAGCGACGTCGGGAGCCACGATTCCACGATGAATCCCGCGACCAGCCCACCGAGGTAGATCAGCGGTGGCAGCAGGATGATGTCGGCGCGATCGCGTTCGGTGGGTGCACTCATTTCAGGACGCGAAACCCCTGGCGCACGCGCGCGAGGTCGACGGCCAGGGAATCGAAGGTGCGGTAGTCCGGCGACCCTTCCGCAAACGGATTCGACTGCGGAAATCCCGCCACAAACACCTGCCCACCCGCACTGGCGAGCGAGTCCCCCTGCGGCGGCCCCGGCTCGGCGGACAGCCGCGCCCAGGTGGCGCTGTCGTAGACCACGATGCCGAGCAGCACCTGGGGCCGGACCGTCGTGTCGCGCGGCGCATAGCGAAAGACGCGCGAGGAGAGGTGCGATCCCGGTTGCTGGTCCTCCGTGAAGGATACCCGCTCGTCCCACACCGACGGCGCATCGAACGCCCACGCAATCGGGGACGGCGGCGCCGAGGGCGGAGGAGGCGGCGGCGCCTCCTTCGCGCAGGCAACGCTCAACGCACAGAGCAGGGCAACGACACTGGGCCCCGGCTTTCGCCGGGGAACATCGTGATCGACAGGCAACTCATGCGCTCGCAGGGGAACGACGGAAGCCACACCCGACTCCTGCTTTCGCCGGGAAACGTCATGAGCCACGCGCGACTCTCGCTTTCGCGAGGGAACAACGGAAGCCATGCAAAATTGCTTCTTTCGGCGGGGAGGGTCATCAACCATCAGACGTGCCGCCCGTGCCGCTCGTGCTGCCCGTGCCCCCCGTGCTTCATCAGTTGTCACAGCCCACCCCACCACCACCAACTCCGCCGAGCCCCGCACGACATCCCACGCCGAATGTGCCATCACATCGTCCTCCCCGCGGCCGACGCCAGCTCGCGCACCATCTTGTCCCAGAAGGTCCGTGCCCGGTACACCGACGCCACCGGGACCCGTTCATCGAGCCCGTGTGATCGC
>JAEUJL010000559.1 GCA_016794835.1 Gemmatimonadota bacterium
GGACGAACGCTCGGACGGTGTCTGGCTGGATACGGAGAACCCGCGCAATGTCGGGTTCTATGAACGGCGGGGGTTCCGGGTGGCGGCGGAGCGTCCGTTGGGGTCGGTGACGATCTGGGGGATGTGGCGGGGGAAGGGAAACGTGTGAGTAGCTGTTCGCTGGGGCTTGCGCCGATGGGGTGGCGGCTGCACCCATCGGAGCAGCGTGCCGTCTGAAAGACACTGGGCCCCGGATCAGGTCCGGGGCGCGTGCCTCGCTCGCGTCTGCCGTCTGCCGTCCTTCTTCTCTGACTTCACATGACTCGACCTCTCGGTGTTGCCTTCGTTGGCTCTGGATTCAATACCCGCTTCCACATCCAGGCATGGCGCGGGGTGCGTGACGCGGATGTGCGCGGTGTCTGGAGCCCGAATGCGAAAAACGCGGCCTCGGCGGCAACGCTGGCGCGATCGCTCGATGTCGGCGCGGCCAAGGCCTACAAGAGCATCGCGGCGATGGTGGAGGATCCCGAGGTGGACGCCATCTGGCTGTGTGGGCCGAACCAGGCCCGGATCGAGAACGTCGAGGAGATCGTCGACACCATCCGGCGCGGCCGCGGGGAGCTGAAGGGGTTGGCCTGCGAGAAGCCCCTCGCGCGCAACGTCGCGGAGGCGAAGGCGGTGGCGAAGATGGTGGCCTCGGTCGGCCTGACGACGGGGTACCTCGAGAACCAGCTCTTCTCGCCGCATGTCGAGGCGGGCAAGGCGTTGATCTGGGCGCGTGGCGCGGCGACCACGGGGCGACCCTACCTCGCCCGTGCAGCCGAGGAGCATAGTGGGCCCCATGCGCCCTGGTTCTGGCAGGGGACCCTGCAGGGGGGCGGCGTGCTCAATGACATGATGTGCCATTCGGCGCTGGTCGTGCAGCACCTGCTGACCAAGCCGGGGGAACCGCTCTCCACGGTGAAGCCGGTGGCGGTCACCGGGCACATCGCCTCGCTCAAGTGGTCGCGGCCGACGTACGTGGCCAAGCTCAAGAAGGAGATGGGTGCCGACTACGCCAAGGCGCCGTCCGAGGACTTCGCGAGCGTGATGATCGAGTTCGAGACGGCGGGCGGGCAGCGCGTGATTGGGGAGGCCACCACGTCCTGGAGCTTTGTCGGTGCCGGGCTGCGCCTCTCGGCGGAGTTGCTGGGGCCGGAATACTCCATGAAATGGAACTCCCTGGACAGCGGGCTCCAGCTCTTCTTCTCGCGCGAGGTGAAGGGACGGGCCGGCGAGGACCTGGTGGAGAAGCAGAACGCCGAGCAGGGGGTGATGCCGGTGGTGCCCGAGGAGTTCCTCGCGTACGGCTACACGAACGAGGATCGCCATTTCGTGCGCGTGTTCCAGGGGAAGGAGGCGCCGCGACTCACCTTCCAGGACGGCGTGAACGTGGTGACGACGCTCATGACCGCGTACCAGAGCGCCGAGCAGGGGAAGACCCTCGCGTATCCCCCGCGCGGCATTGACAAGTTTGTCCCCGCCGTGGCCCGTGGGGCCTGGAAGCCGCGGGGCTGAGGAGGTGGTCGCGCCGGTCGTGTCTCCCGACGCGCCGGCGCGAGACAGGCCATGCGCCGCACGCGGCCATGCGCTGTGTGATGACCTTGCCGTGACGCAGGCTGCGGGCGTGCTGGCCCGCCCCACAATTGCACGCTGGAGAACGCTGGTGAAACGGACCATCCTGCTCGCACTCGCCCTCTCGTCGCCGCTCGCCGCGCAGCGCCCGCCGCTTTCGGCGGGTACCCGCGTCTACGTGAAGGTGGACACGGCCGTCGTGGCCTTCACGAACGTTCGGGTGATCGACGGGACCGGGGCGCCGGCCCGTGAGGGGCAGGTCGTCGTGGTGCGCGATGGTCGCGTCGCGGCCGTGGGGCCTGCCACATCGACCGCGGTCCCGGCCGGGGCCCAGGTCATCGATGGGGCGGGGAAGACGGTGATCCCCGGGCTCGTGATGGTGCACGAGCACCTGTACTACCCGGCCGGCGGAGGCACCTACGGCAACTACACGGAGTCGTTCACGCGGCTGTACCTCGCGGGGGGTGTGACCGCGATGCGCACGGGCGGCAACATGAACGGCTTCAGTGAGCTGAACATGGCCAAGGCCGTGAATCGCGGGGACAAGCCGGGGCCGTGGATCGACGCGACCGCGCCGTATCTGAATGGGCCGAACAACTTCTCGCAGATGCAGGTGTTGCGCACCCCCGCCGAGGCCAGGCGCTTCGTCGACTTCTGGATCGACCAGGGCGCGACGTCCTTCAAGGCGTACATGCAGATCTCGCGCGAGGTGCTGAAGGCGGGGATCGATGCCGCGCATGCGCGGGGGATCAAGGTGACGGGCCACCTCTGCTCGGTCACCTATCGGGAGGCCGCCGACCTCGGCATCGACAACCTCGAGCATGGCTTCCTTGCCGCGACGGACTTCGTGGCCGACAAGAAGCCGGACGAGTGCCCCAACCAGGGACGCGGACAACAGACGGTGAACACCACGGACCCGTCCTCGGCGCCCGGGCAGGCGCTCATCGCGCACCTCGTCGCGAAGAAGGTGGCCCTGACCAGCACGCTCACCGTCTTCGAGACGTTCACGCCGGGACGGCCGATGCCGCCGGGGATCGAGGTGCTCGCCCCGCAGTTCAAGGAAACGTACGAACGCCAGCATGCGCAGATCGCACGGATGCCGCAGTCGATCTACACGACGCTCTTCCCGCGCGCGATGGCCTTCGAGCTGGCCTTTGCACGGGCGGGTGGGTTGCTCGTCGCGGGCACCGATCCCACGGGGGGCGGCGGGGTGATCCCCGGTTACTCCAACCAGCGTGCGGTGGAACTGCTCGTCGAGGCCGGCTTTTCCCCGACCGAGGCCATCCGCATCGGGACACTCAACGGCGCCACCTACCTTGGCATTGCAGACCGAACCGGCTCCATCGCGGTGGGCAAGCAGGCAGACCTCGTCCTCGTGAACGGCAACCCGGCAGCGCGCATCGCGGACCTGCGCAATGTGGAGCTGGTCATGAAGCAGGGGATCGGGTACGATCCCGCGAAGTTGATCGCGTCGGTGAAAGGCTGGGTCGGCATCTGGTAACCTGACGGCGCGCGAGGCGCATCCCGCAGAAGTGCCTGTTGGTCGTCGC
>JAEUJL010000560.1 GCA_016794835.1 Gemmatimonadota bacterium
AGCGCGTTCTCCACGAGCTCCTTCACCGCAGACGCCGGCCGCTCGACCACCTCGCCTGCGGCGATCTGGTCGGCAACGGTGGATGGCAGGATGGCAATGCGGGGCACAGCGGACTCGCAGGAGAATGGGCGCGACGTGGAATCTACTGGCGGACGCGCTCAATTCATGGGAACGCGCGACGCCGACCCGGGCACTTCGAGCCCCTCGGTCTGGGTGGCATCGATCCACCCCTCGCGGCCATCGCGCAGCCGGATGCGCGACCAGTTGCCCTGCTGCGCGAGGAGTCGCGCCGTCTCCCCCACCGTCACGCGCGCGCCGGGGGCGCCCGAGACGGCGGGGAGGTCGCGCAGCGCCTCATCGGCGGCCACCACCACCTGCCGCCGACCGACGTGCTGCTCATGGACCGCGACCGAGACCCCGCCGATTACGATGGCCGTCGCGAGCCATCGACCGCGGGCCGCTGCTGGCCGCCACCAGCCAACGGCCCAGATCCCCAGCGCGACCACCGCGAGCATCGTGACGGGGACGGGGGGGACGTCGCCCAGCACACCATCGCGGAACGATGGTGTCAGCGCGAGGCGCGTCCGCGCGTCCTCGGCCATCGGCTCCAGGCGCAACGCGCGCTGCCACCCCGCGACCGCCTGGGCCGTGTCGCCAAGCACCCACGCCGTGGTGCCAGCGTTCATCCACGCGTCGGCCGATCGCGGCCGTCGTCGCGCGACCTCGAGGAACGCGCTCCTCGCCTCTCGGACGTTCCCCGCGTCCCACGTGGTGAGCGCCGTCTGGAACACCGAGGCATCCGGGTCCGCATCGCGCGCGGCGGCCACCCCCGAGGCGAACAGCAGCGCCATCATCAACGCCTTTCCACGCATCCGGCTCGGCGCGTTCGCGATCGGGACGGCTTCCTGGTCCACTCGCTGGCACAGGGCGAGTGCGCGCTGGGCGACGTCGGCGCGGCGGAGCGCATTCCCGCTGTAGAGGGAGGCGTCCAGTTCATCCAGCAGGACGGACACGTCCCGCGTGGTCGATGCGGTCACGCCGGCGCGACGCAGGGTGCGCTCGAGCGTCCGGCGCTGCGTGAGGGAGGTGGTGGCCGATGGGACGCGCGCGGCGAGTCCCTCACGAAAGGCGCGACGCACCTCGACGGGGTCCGGGACCGCGACGGTTGCCCAGCGGGTCAATCGGTCCACCGGTTCCAACGGACGCACACGCCCGGGACGACGGCGCCAGCGCTGGAGCAAGGCGGGAACCGGCACCACGAGGACGCCGAGCCAGTACCACGGCGTTGCCGGCCAGGGCACCCCGATGTCACCGCGCCAGCTGCGACGCAGTTCGTACCGCGGTGCCGCCGCCTGTGCCTCCTCGGTCGCGACCACCAACCCGCCGGCCGCGACGGAGATCGGGAGCGACGACGTGACGCTCACCTCGTACTGCTCGGTGTACGGATTGAAGTACGGGTACCGAACCTCCGGGACTTCCTGCCGGCCCGACGCGCGCGGCGTGACCACCCACTCAAACGACTTGTCGCCACGGATCACGGCGCTCGTCGAGTCCACGCGCACCCGTTCAGGACCGGCGACGAGGTGCGCCCAGGGGATCCCCACGTCGGGGCGCGGAAAGAGCCCGACATTGCCGACGCCACTCACCGTCACCGTCAGCACGAACGGGTCACCGACGCGCTTGGCCGTCGCGTCCACGCGCGACGAGATCCCCAACTGGCCAACCGCACCCGCATATCCCGCCGGACGGCCCGCCGTGGGTGGTGGGATCACCTGCAGGCGGTGGGTGGAGGACGTGGCGCTGTGGGACTCCTCGCGCGCGAAGATCGAGTTGGAGAGCGGGACGAGCCAGTTCAGGCGGGCCGGGGCGATGTCGATCGTTCCGGGGGCCACGGGAAAGAGCGCGCGCGAGTACACGTGCACGTCCCACACACGCTCGCCCGCGCTGCGCGAGAACAGCCGGCCCGGCAGGGGCAGGTCATACGCGATGACGGAGCGCACGTCGGGCGGCACAAACTGCGGATTGCTCCGCAGGCGGCTTCGCATGGACTCGGACAGGAAGATCCCGATCTGGTACGTGGCCTGCTGCCCGGTATAGACGCGCGCAGGCCAGACCCCCGACGCAAAGTTGATCTCACGCGCCGGGTCGACCGTTGCCGCCGCGACGATCTCGGGGGTACCCCGCGCCGGTGACTGCGCGTGGCCGATGGCCGGCACGCCCCATCCCAGGAGCAACGCGAGGCGACCGCGCATCACCAGTCCTTTCCGCCCGGAGGCGGCTTGGGACGGCTGTCCTTCTGCTTGCGTCCCTGCACCCCACGTTCCTCACGGGCTGCGGCGTCCAGCAGCTGTTCGGCCTGCTGCTGGCCGAGTCCCCCGCTCTGCTCCCGCGATTGGGGCGTATCCTGGTCACTCTCGTTGCGATCATTGGCGCTGCTGTTGCCACCGCCACCGCCCCCCCCGCCGCCGCCCCCACCCCCGTGCTCTTCCTCCTTTCGGAGGGCGAGCTCGTAGTTCCACTTCGCGTCCGGGTTCGTGTGCTGCAGCAGCAGGGCCTGCTTGTACGCGTCGACCGCGGCCCCAAACGCCGCCCGCGCCGCCGTGTCCCCGGCGGCCTCGGCCGCCAGCCCGCGTTGCAGGTGACCAAACCCGATGTTGAACAGCGTGCGGAACCGCAGTTCCTCGTTGGTGGTGCGACGCAGGGGATCGAGCCGCTGCAGTCCGGCCTCGAGCGAATCGCCGGCCACGAGGGCCGTGCCCAGGTTGTACGACAGCTCGGGTCGCGTGTCGCCCTCGGCGATGGCGCGACGGTAGGCCGCCGCTGCTTGCGGGTGCTGTCCCAGGGCAAAGGCTCGTGCGCCTTCACGCGCCGCCGCCCCCGGGAGCGCGCATCCCGCCATCACGAGCGGTGCCGCCATCAACGCCGCCGTGCGACGGCCGGCGCGGCGACTCATGAGCCAGGTATCCAGCAGCAGCAACAGCAGCGCCGGGAAGACAAACCACTGAAAGCGCGCCTTGCGACTCAAGGCGGAGGCCAGGGCCCGTGTCGTCCGACGCAGCCCCTGCAACGCCGCCCGCACGCGCGCCGCCTTGTCGGTCACCTCGGCGGCGATGAACGTACCCTGCGCCGTCTCGGCGATGAGTCGCAACGTCTCCGGCGAGTAGCGCGTCACGACCTCCTGGTCGTTCTCGTCGCGCTTGTATTCCGGCCCATTCGGCCCGTTCCCCATGGGAATCCGGGCGCCCTCCTCCGTCCCGAAG
>JAEUJL010000664.1 GCA_016794835.1 Gemmatimonadota bacterium
TGGCCAACCTCCGGGCCGGGGGCTTCGCCGAGGGGTTCTCGACGATCACGATGCAGCTCGCCCGCAACGTCTTCCCCGAGCAGATCTCGCGGGAACGATCGGTGTCCATGGGGAGCCTGGTGCGCAAGCTGCGCGAGGCACGCGTCGCCCTGATGATCGAGGGGCGCTATCCCAAGGAGCGGATCCTCGAGCTGTACCTGAACCAGATCAACCTTGGCTCTGGCGCGTTTGGGGTGGAGACCGCCTCCCAGCGGTATTTCGGCAAGTCGGTGCGCGACCTGACCCTGGCCGAGGCGGCGACGCTGGCGGCGATTCCCAAGGCCCCGACGCGCTACAACCCGCGGCGATATCCCGACCGGGCGATCATGCGGCGCAACACCATCATCGAGCTGATGCGGCGCCAGGGGGCGGTGGAGGACGAGGAGGCATCGCTGGCCAAGGCGTATCCGCTGCAGCTGGCCCAGCGCACCGAGTCCGGCGACATCGCCCCCTACTTTGTGGAGTTTGTCCGCCAGCAGCTCGAGAAGAAGTTCGGGGCGCGGCTGTACGACGAGGGGCTCCGGGTCTTCACGACGCTGGATCTCGACATGCAGGCCGCCGCCGACCGGGCGCTGGAAACCCAGCTGCGGACGATCGAGGGCGGGAAGTACGGCAAGTTCCCGCACACGACCTTCGAGCAGCACCTGGCCCGGGGGACGAGCGTGGGCGGGGACGCCGCCGAGTCGCCCTACCTGCAGGGAGCGTTCGTCGCCATCGAGCCACGGAGCGGGGCGGTGCGCGCCATGATCGGCGGGCGGGACTACGACGATTCCAAGTTCAATCGCGCGTCGCAGGCGTTGCGACAGCCGGGTTCGACCTTCAAGCCGATCGTCTACGCCACGGCCATCATGCAGGGGCGATCCCCGGCCACGATCTACGATGATGCGCCCATCGCATTGCCGCAGGTCGACGGCACGACCTGGACCCCCGGGAACTATGACGGGACCTTCGGCGGGCCGCAGACCATGCGGTATGGCTTTGCGCAGTCGCGCAACCTGGTCGCGATTCGTGCCGGGATGGAGGTCGGGGAGGCCGCGGTGATCGAGACGGCGCGCGCGATGGGCCTCCGCACGGCGATCCCGCGTGTGCCCTCGATCTTCATCGGGTCGGCGGACGTCTTCCCGCTCCAGATGGTGGCGTCCTACTCCACCTTCGCCACGCTGGGAGCCTATGCCGAGCCTAATGCCATCCTGCGGGTGGAGAGCCCGCGCGGCGAGGTGCTGTGGAAGCCGTCCGGCCGGTCGCAGGAGGTGATGAGTCCCGCGGAAGCCTGGCTGATGGTCGACATGATGAAGGGGGTCGTGCAGCGCGGAACGGCGGCGGGGAGTGTGTGGGGGGCGGGCTTCCATGTGCCGTCCGGCGGCAAGACCGGCACCACGAACGACGGCGCCGACGTCTGGTACATCGGGTTCACGGCCGACCTGGTGGCGGGCGTCTGGATGGGCTTCGACAAGCCGAAGAAGATCATGGCGAATGCCCAGGGCGGCCGGCTGGCCGCGCCCGCGTTCACGCAATTCATGCTGGAGACCTACCGCCGCAAGCCGGCCCCGCCCGATTGGCCGCGGCCGGAGCAGGTCGTCCTCGGGAACGCCTGTGGCCCGAACGGCGCCTTCCAGGAGTACTTCCTCGCCGGGACCGAAGGGGCGGGGTGCGCCGGGGCGAATCCGTTCCTCATTGCCCCCCAGCGCGATACCGCGGCGGCGCGTCCCGCCACGGCGCCCACCGCCGCGCCCAAGGCTGCCCCAAAGAAGGCTGAAGCGAACCCGTTCAAGATCCCCGGCACATGACGCTGCGCGTGTATCGCGCGCGCTGGGTGCTCCCGATCTCCGGTCCCGCGATCGCTGACGGCGCGGTCGCGGTGGATGGCACGATGGTCACCTGGGTCGGGCGGGCCGCCGACGCGCCCCCCGGCGCGCCGATCGACCTCGGCGCGGCGATCCTGATGCCCGGGCTGGTGAACGTGCACTCGCACCTCGAGCTCACCGCCATGCGGGGATACCTCGAGGATCTCGACTTTCGCCCGTGGATCCTGCGCCTGACAAAGTCCCGTGAGCAGGTGATGACGCCGGAGCGCCGCCGGGCCGCCGCGCGCGCCGGCATTGCCGAGGGACTGCTGGCCGGGATCACGACGTTCGGGGACGTGAGCGACAGCGGCGAGTCACTGACCGCCATGCGGGAGATGGGAGTCCGGGGCGTGATGTTCCGCGAGGTCTTTGGTCCGCACCCCGCGCAGGCGGGCGAGGCGGTGGCACAACTGCGCGCCGAGGTCGAGCGCTGGGGCGCCGACGCGACGCCGCGCGTGGCGGTGGGTGTCTCGCCGCATGCCCCGTACACGGTGAGCGATCCCCTCTTTGTCGCCACCGCGGACCTGGCCCGCGAGCTCGACCTGCCGCTGGCCGTACATGTGGCCGAAGGCGAGGCCGAGCAGGCGCTGGTCGTCGAGGGCCGTGGGGTGTTTGCGGACGCCTGGCGAGCGAGGGGGATCGACGTCATCCCCCGCGCGACGTCACCGATCGCGCTGCTGCAGTCACTCGGCGTCCTGGATACCCGGGCGCTCCTGGTGCACGCCGTGCGGGCGTCCCGCAGCGACCTCGACCTCGTGCGCGCGTCGGGCGCGGCGATCGCCCACTGCCCGGCCTCCAACGCCAAGTTGGGACACGGGACCGCTCCCCTGCTGGCGATGATCGAGGCGGGGATTCCGGTCGGGCTGGGGAGCGATTCGGTCGCCAGCAGCAATCGGATGGACCTGCTGGACGACGCGCGACTTGCCGTGTTCCAGCAGCGCGTCCTCACCGGCCGGGCGGACGCGCCGACGGCGTCAGCGCTCCTCCGCATGGCGACGCTGGGCGGTGCGGAAGCGTTAGGCCTCTCCGCCGCCGTGGGGACCCTGGAGCCGGGGAAGGCCGCCGACTTGGTCGCCTTCCCCATCGACCCCCTGCGCGACGGGCCCGGTTTCCGCCCCGAAGACACGCTGGTGTTCGGGGCGGCGGGTCGGCGGGCGCAGCTGGTGGTGGTCGACGGCGTCGAGCTGGTCCGCGGCGGGGCCCTGCTCCGGGACATCCGGCCCGACCTCGCGGGGGTGGCGGAGGCGGCCGAGGCGCTGGAACGTCTCAACTGAGACTCCGGAGCGGCGCACCCCTCCATCCGTCGTCGGCGGGCCGCTAGACTTCCCTGCCGAGCCCGGAGGCCGCATGGCGGACGCATCGTCTGGCAAGACGTCGAAGATCTGGCGGGATGGGGAACTCCTCAACTGGGAGGACGCCACCATTCACGTCATGTCGCACGTCGTGCACTACGGCTCCTCGGTGTTCGAGGGGGTGCGGTGCTACCAGACCCCGACGGGCGGCGCCGTCTTCCGGCTGCGCGAGCACATGCGACGGCTGGTGGAGTCGGCGAAGATCTACCGGTTCCCCATGCGGTACTCGGTCGATGACCTCATGCAGGCGACGGTGGATACCATCGCCGCGAACGGGCTCGAGGAGTGCTACATCCGCCCGATCGTGGTGCGGACGGGTGAGCAGATGGGCTTCTATCCCGTCGGTGTGCCCGCCGAGGTCTTCATCATTTGCTGGAAGTGGGGCCACTACCTCGGGCACGACGCCCTGGCGAATGGCGTGGATGTGCGGGTGTCGAGCTGGCGTCGCGCGGCGCCGGACACCTTCCCGACCATGGCCAAGGCCGGCGGGAACTACCTCAACTCCCAGCTGTCCAAGGTGGAAGCCAAGCAGGACGACTACAGCGAAGGGATCATGCTGGACTCGTTCGGCTTCGTCTCGGAGGGGAGCGGGGAGAACCTGTTCATGGTGCGTGATGGGGTGCTGTACACGTCCCAGATGAGCAATGCGATCCTGCACGGGATCACGCGGGACACGGTCATCACGCTCGCGCGCGACCTGGGGATGGAGGTGCGGGAGACGCAGCTTCCGCGCGAGTTCCTTTACCTGGCGGACGAGGTGTTCTTCTCGGGAACGGCGGCGGAGATCACCCCCGTGAAGTCGATCGACCGCCTGCCGGTGGGGGATGGCAAGCCCGGGCCGGCGACCCTCGCCATCCAGCAGGCGTTCATGAGTATCGCGAAGGGCCAGGTAACGGACCGTTTCGGGTGGTTGACGCCGGTCCCGCGGGCGAGGTCTTGAGTCAGGTGCCACGTCGCGACGCGATTCAGGGGATGGTGTCCACCGCCAGGAAGCGTTTCGCTCCGGCGCTGGTCGCCTGGAGGAGGAGTCGGGACAGTCGTCCCGTCGCCCGCCTTCCCCTGAACTCCCGTCTGCGCCTGCATGATGGGAGTTTTGTTTTTTCAGGGAGAGGAGGTTCCCGGTGGTCGTAGGCTGCCTCGCATTGAATGCGTCGTTCGAACCATTGACCATGGTTCCGCTCAAGCGTGCCCTGCGGTTGGTGATCGACGGCAAGGCCGAGATCGTGGAATCCGAGACCGGTCGCGTCATCCGGTCGGAGCGGCTCACCATGCCTCGGCCGGCGGTGATCCGCCTGACCAAGTTCATCCATGTGCCCCGCAAGTTCCGTCGGCAGGTGACCAACACGTTCCTCTTCGCGCGCGACGAGTACACGTGCCAGTACTGCGGACGGACGGCGTTTGACCTCAAGCCGCGCGAGGCGCTGACCCGTGACCACCTGATCCCGCTGTCCCGTGGCGGGTCCAATGAATGGACCAACGTCGTGACGGCGTGCTCGTCCTGCAACACGCGCAAGTCGAACCGCATGCCGAACGAAATCGGGATGCATCCGCTGCACGCCCCGGTCGAGCCGCACTTCGTGCACTTGAGCTGGGCGGTCCGCAAGCTGACGCCAACGCAGGTGCGCTACATCCGCATGTTTTATGGCGCCGAGACCCTGCGTCAGCTCGAGGGGATCGAGCGTCGACCTCGCCAGGACGGCTGAGGCCGCCGTATTCCCTGTAGCTCCGGCTCCCCGCATGTTTGGGGGCGTCGGAGCGCGTCCCGGTCCTGCCCCCGTCTTCGCCCCATCATGAAAGCCAGGAACGCGTTGGTCTTCATTTCCGTCATCGTGTTCGTCTCGCTCTGCCGATCCGGGCTCGAGCAGCGTGACCTGGCCGAGCGCGAGCCGGCTGACACGGCGCGGTATCGGCCGCGTGTCCAGGAGGGACTGGGCGCCTCGGTCGCGATCCTGCTCGACAACTCCGGTTCGATGGAGGACGCCGCAGATGACGACGCCAGCGCGCCGAAGTTCCGGATCGCCCGCGACGTACTGGCGCGCGTCCTGGAACAGACCGAGGCCTTCGTGGCCAGGCAGGCAGGCTTCCCCGTCAACGTCGGGCTGTACGTCTTCAGCAGTGGCGTGGAGCGCGCCCTTCCGATTGGCCCGTACGATCGCGCGAAGCTGGCGAGCGCCCTCGCCGCCCTGCCAGAGCCCGATGGGGCGACGGCCATCGGGGATGCCATGGACGTGGCGGTCGAGGACCTCTACGGCGCCGGCACCATCCGCAAGTACATCCTGGTGGTGACGGATGGCGAGAACACCGAGGGCCGGGATCCCGGGGACGTCGCCCGGGAGATCGCCCGGCGGAGCGATGGCGCCGTGCGCCTGCTCATGGTGGCGTTTGACGTCAGCGCCGAGAATTTCGGGTTCGTCCAGGAGGTTCGCGGCACCCTGTTGGAGGCGCGCAACGCCGTTGCCCTCCAGGCGAGCCTGGACACACTGTACCGCGGACGGATCCTGGCGGAGGCGGTGGACGCCGGCGAAACCCTTGCACCCGCTGACACATTTCGCGGCAAACGACAGTAGTCAGGAAGCACCACCCTTGGGCGTGTTCCCACTTCAGAGACGATGATCCTCGACAAATTCGCCACCGCCTTCAAGGCGGCGCTGAACAAGCTCGCGAACTTCTTCTGGTCGCGGGACCCGATCGCGATCCTCCAGCTGGAAGTCGACCAGGCGACGGCGCGCCTGCAGGAAGGTCGCTCGGGCCTCGAGCAGTATCGCGGGCTCGTGGAGCGCGTGAGCATGCAGGTGGCCTCGGGCAAGCAGAACGTCCAGCGGCTGGAGAGCCAGATCCGGGCCCACCTCCAGGCCGGCCACCGCGACATGGCGGCGCAACTGGCGATCCAGTTGCAGCAGGCCAAGCAGGACCTCACGAACAATGAGGGCCAGCTGGCGATGCATAACGAGGCCTACCAGAACCACCTGCTCAAGTTCCAGCAGGCGCAAAAGGATATCGTGACCCTGCGGCAGAAGGCCCAGCGGATGCACGCCGAGCTGCAGATGGCCAAGGCGGAGGCCGAGATCGCCCGCGTGGCGGAGGCAGTCTCGGAGTCGATCGTCCCGAACTTCAGCACGAAGATCGGCCAGGCCGAGGAACTCGTGCAGGAACAGATTGCGAAGCACCGCGGCGAGGCGCGTGTTGCCGCGGACATGTCCAGCAAGGGCGTGCAGGAAATCAAGGCGGCCCAGGCGGCCGAGGCCGCGATGGGCGAGAACCTGCTGCGGCAGTTTGAGGTGGAGATGGGGCTGGTCAGCGCCGAGACCGCGCCGCAAGTCCAGGCGAGCAAGACCCTCGGTCCACAGACGAACAGCTAGCCCCCAGCTCCCGCTCGCTCCTCCAGCACCAAGCTCCAGCCACCAGCAACCAGCAACCAGGAGTTCGTGATGTCCCAGGGTTCCGGTCCGCGTCCCGCCTTCTTCCTCGTGATGGCCATCCTGCTCCTCGGCCTCATCGGCTATGGGGCGTATCGCTTCAAGGGCCGTGCGGATGGCGACAGCGCGACCATCAGCGCCGACGACCTCAAGAACATGCAGGGCGGCGTGGAAGCGCCCGACGACGCGTCGCTCACGACGTTCAAGGAGTATGACAAGATCCAGTTCCAGGACCCGACGCGGATGCCACCGGTCAGCGGGGTCTCGAACTACGAGCCGTTCACCGACAACACGGTCACCTTCGCCCTGAACGTGTGGGCCGGGTGGGCGCCGATCATCCTGGCCAACAACGGCTTCGAGCCGGGGAAGGTCTGGCAGGGCCCGGGCGGGAAGACGTTCAAGGTCAAGCTGACGCTGATCGACGATCCCGTCGCGATGCGTGATGCCTATGCCGCCGGCAAGGTGCACGTGGGCTGGGGCACGGTCGACATGTTGCCGCTCTTCCTCGAGCAGCTCAAGCGCGACTCGCGCACGATGCCGCGCGTGTACCAGCAGATCGACTACTCGTTTGGTGGCGACGGCATCGTCTGCCGCAATGCGATCCGCTCGGTCGCGGACATCAAGGGCAAGACGATCGTCCTCGCGCAGAACTCCCCGTCGCACTACTTCGCGCTCAATACGCTCATCTCGGGCGGGCTGCAGCCGGGGGACGTGGAGTGGAAGTTCACGCAGGACGCCTTCCAGGCCGCCGCGGCCTTCAATGCGGACAAGCGCATCGCGTGCGCGGTCTCCTGGTCGCCGGACATCTACAACCTGTCCAAGGCGAGCGGGAACAAGATGCTCGTCAACACGCAGACCGCGAACAAGCTGATTGCCGACACCTGGTTCCTCCGCGCCGACGTCGCGAAGGACCACCCGTACCTCGCCGAGGGGCTGATGCGCGGGATCTTCGACGCCATGGTCCAGCTGGAGACCGATGCCGGAAAGCAGGCGGCGGCCAAGCTGATGGCGACGGGGTACTCCCTCCCCGAAGCCGACGCGCTCGCGATGCTCGCGGATGCACACAACACGAATGTTGCCGAGAACCGCGAGTTCTTCCTGAACGCCAACAACCCGGCCAACTTCCAGCGGACGTTCGAGACGGCCTACTTCCTCTACCGCAAGGTCGGCTCCCTCTCGGGCAACCCCGTCCCGTTTGACCAGGTGTTCGATGGGTCCGTCCTCGCCAAGCTGGTGAAGGACCCCAAGTACGCCAACCAGAAGGACACCTACCAGATCTCGTTTGTGCCGACCACCGCGCTCGCGGTCCAGGCCGAGTCCAACGAGATCCTCACCAAGGCGGTGGTCATCCAGTTCTACCCGAACTCGGACTCGATCTACAAGAAGGTGAGCAAGTCGGTGGACGGAAAGACGATCGAGGAGCTCTATGACCCGAACGTCAACAACGTCGTCGAGGAGATCGGCCGCCTCGCCGGGCAGTACGGGGCATCGCGCATCGTCATCGAGGGGCACACGGACGCGTCCATGCGCAACGCGGGGACGGTGACCGCCGCGGACGTGCAGGAGCTGTCGCTCCGCCGCGCGAATGCCGTGAAGGAGGCGATCGTGCGCAAGTTCACCTCCATGAACCCGAACCAGTTCTCGACCAACGGCATCGGGTGGGACCGGCCGGCAGACGCCGCGGACCCCGGCAACCATGCGAAGAACCGTCGGGTGGAAGTGAAGGTCTACCCGCTCGAGCAGAAGTGACCGCACGGGCGGCGTCCTGGTTGGCGCTCCGCACCCTCCCCCCGGCGATGGTTCGCCGGGGGGCTGGTGCGTTCACGGTGCTTCTCGTCCTGGCGATCTGGGCCTTCCTCACCTCGGGGCCGACGCCGGAGTCACGCAGCATCTCGCCCACCGTGCTCCCGAGTCCCGGCGAGGTGCTGCGTTCGTTCCCGGCCCTCGTGAACGAACGCAACCTGGTGGGGAGCATCGCGGCGTCCATGCAGCGCGTGCTCCTCGGGTTTGGCCTCGCGGCCCTGGTGGCCATCCCGCTCGGGATCGTCGCCGGCGCCTATCGCCTGGTGGACGCCGCCGCCCAGCCGGTGTCCGTGTTCATGCGCAACGTGCCGGTGGCGGCCCTGTTGCCGCTCACGCTGCAGGCCTTTGGGGTCGGGGAGTTGCAGAAGGTGATGTTCCTGTTCCTCGCCTGCGCCCCGTTCATGTTCCACGAGACGGCGCGGGCGATCGTCCAGGTGCATGACCGGTACGTGGACACCGCCCAGACCCTCGGGGCGACCTCCACGCACATCATCTCGAAGGTGCTGATCGCGCTCGCGCTCCCCGA
>JAEUJL010000677.1 GCA_016794835.1 Gemmatimonadota bacterium
CATCCTCACCGCCAGCGGCACCTACCTGCCGACCGCGTGGTTCAAGAACCGCGTGACCCTGGGCGCCGACCTCCTGCAGGACGAAGCCACGCGCTACTTCCCGCGCAATGCCGTCGGGCAGTACGCCGGCCTCCTCAACACAGGCAACAACACGCAGACGCGGCTGAACGCCCAGCGCTACACGGCGGACTATATCGCTGACCTGAACCGCCGTTTCTTTGCGCAGGACCAGCTCCAGGTGAACCTGTCCCTCGGCGCGCAGGCCATCGTGACGCGCACCGACTCCCTGGCGGCGACCGGCCAGGGCTTCACCACCAACAGCTCCAATGTCATCGGGTCGGCGTCCACCACGACCTCCAACCAGCAGTTCAACGAGACGCGCCAGGTGGGTGCGCTCGGGCAGCTGCAGCTCGGGTGGCGCGACCGTCTGTTCCTGCAGCTGGGTGCACGGTACGACGACTTTTCCGCGTTTGGCACCGAGACCGATCCCATCTTCCTGCCGAAGGTCGGCGCGTCGTGGGTCGTGAGCGATGAGTCCTGGTTCTCGCCGCTGGCCGACCTGTTCGGGTCGTTCCGCCTGCGTGCCGCCTATGGCACCACCGGCCGCGCGCCCCTCCCCGGTGCCGCGCTGACCACCCTCGCGTCGGCGCCGAACGCCGTCGTGAATGGCCAGTCGATCGTGAGTGAGCCCGGCGCCGTGCCGCTCAACCCCGGCAACGAGAAGCTCCGCCCCGAGAAGGGCACCGAGTTCGAGGCCGGCGTGGACATCACGATGCTGAAGGATCGCGTGCAGCTCGAGCTGGGCTTCTTCGACAAGCGCAGCCAGGACGTCCTCCTGCAGCGTCCGCTCCCGCCGTCCGAGGGCTTCCTCGCCAACCCGTTCGTCAACATCGGCGAGGTGCGCAACAGTGGATGGGAAGTGGCGGTCAATGCCGCGATCTTCCGGTCGCGCAACTTCGACTGGGAATCGCGCCTTGCGATGAACACGCTGAACAGCCGGATCGTCAGCCTGGGCTCCGTGGCGCCGTTCAACACGCTCAACCGCTTCACGCCGGGGTACCAGCCCGGGGCGTTCGTCTCCAAGCGCATCAAGTCGATCAATGAGCAGACCGGGGTCGTGACGGTCGCGGACACCTTCGAGGTGGTCGGCAACCTGTGGCCCACCCTGGAGGCCGGCCTCACCAACACGGTGACCCTGTTCAAGAACCTTCGCCTGGTGGCGCTGATCGACACCAAGCAGGACTTCGTGCTCTTCAACAACGCCGACTTCTTCCGCGAGACGCAGGTCGTCCGCTCGAATCGCCGGCTGGACCCGACGGTGCTGTCGCCGCTCGAGCGCCTGCGCCGGTATGGCAACCCCAACGCGGGGCAGCCGGCCTTCGTGCAGCAGAACGGTCGCACCACGACCGTGGACGAAGTCCGCGACGCCTACCTGCAGCCGGGCGACTTCATCCGCCTGCGCGAGGTGGCGGCCACCTGGACCGTGCCGCGTCGCTTCATTGGCGCCTGGGGCCGGGTCAATGGCGCGTCCGTCGGCATCGCCTTCCAGAACCTCGGCCTGTGGACCGACTACGAGGGCCTTGATCCCGAAGTGGTCTCCGCGGCCAACAACGACTTCAACCGGACGGACTTCTTCACGCTGCCCAATCCGCGGCGTGCCCTCGTCCGCGTCAACCTCACCTTCTGATGTCCATGCGCACATATCCCACGACCCCCCGGGCGGTCCTCGGCGCCTTGTGCCTCAGCGCACTCGCGTGCTCCGAGTTCCTCGCGGTCGACAACCCCAACGTGATCGATGCCGACAACATCGACCCGGTGGCGGACGCGACCACCCTGGCCAACTCGGCGCAGCAGAACTTTGCCGCCGCCCTGGGCTGGTCCATCATGTACCAATCCTGGTTCACCGGTGAATCCCAGGTCGCCGAGACCTTCCCGACGCGCAACGAGTTCGGACGGCGCGATGTCCAGCAAAGCAATGGCAACCTGAACGTGGATCTCTGGGGCACGCTGAGCACCGCGGCCGCCTCCACGCAGCTGGTGCTCCAGCTCGCCCTTCCCACCCCAACCACCAACATCAACTTTGTCCGCAGCGCGCTCTGGCGCGGATACTCGTTCGTGTTGATGGCGGAGACCTTCTGCAGCGGCACAGTTGACGCCGGGCCGGAGCTCACCACCACGGCGATGGTCGACTCCGCTGTGGCCAACTTCACCAGGGCGATCACCATTGGGGCGGCCAACGGCACAGCGGACGCGGTCGCACTCGCCAACGCGGCGCGCGTCGGTCGTGCGCGCGCGCAGCTCCCAGGGGGCCGCAAGGCGGAGGCGCTCTCCGATGCGCACGCGGTCCCGGCGGGGTTCAGCTTCACCCTCGCCTACATCGACGACCTCGCCAACCGTAACCGGCTCGGGAACCGGCTGTGGCAGTTCACGCTGGACCGCGGCTCGATCAGCGTGTCACCAGCCTTTCGTCTCGCGGACCC
>JAEUJL010000681.1 GCA_016794835.1 Gemmatimonadota bacterium
CTGCGGATCACCCGCGACGGCACGACCCGCGTGATCTCGTGGTCTCGCGGCGGGGACCTGGATCCCGCCGTGCGGACGTTCATCTCCGGGTTTGTGGCCGGGACGGGCGTGCCCTGGCAATGAGGCGCATGACCGACCCGCCCCTGTCGCCCTGACCATTGAGCTGCCGAGTGCGCGGAGACCCGCCAGGTCCCTTGATTCCACTTCCCCTTCCCTGACGGGCCCCGCGACACTCAGAACGCGATGAACACCTCGAACATCCCCTGGTTCTGGAGCATGAGCCGGAGGAAACCCGGGCTGAAGAACTGGCGGACGAACTCCGGCAGCTTGTCCACCTGGTCCTCGCGCAGCTGACGACGCACGTCGGCCATGAACTCCGAGAAGATCGGGGTCACCTTCTGCCGAGTCTCCCGGACACGCTGTAACGCTTCCTTCAGGTCGTAGGTGTCACCGAGGGCACCCAGCCAGTCGGCCGTCGGCGCCCACACCGCCTCCATGCGGTCCTGCACCCGGCGCTGCAGGGCGTTCAGCGAGTCCACCTGCGCGGCGCTCAGTCCAAGCGAGTCGCGCATCTGCAGGATGGTCGGCATCGGGTTGAACGGGATGCGAGCGTAGGTCTGCCGGAAGCGCGCGCTCACCATGCGGTCCCCCTTTCGCGTCCGGCCGAGCGAGAGCTCCCGCCCCAGTTGCTGCTGATCGTTGGGTGGCCCCAGGCGGAAGCGCGCCTCCAGGGCCAGCCGGAACGGGGCGCGAAACGCCGTGCGCGAGGCGCGGCCGTCGCCAAACCGCGGGTTCACCTCGTAGGCGAAGCGCTGGCGGGTGGGGTCAAACCCGCGCACATACAGCAAGGTCGGGTCGGCAAAGCCCGCCTGCCCCCAGCCGCGCAGGTCGTTCCCGTTCACCAGCTGGTCGATCCCGCCTAACGGGTTCCACGCCGTCAACGACAGGTTCATCCGGGTGGGCACGCCCAGGCGCCCCGGGAGCACGTTCATCGCGAGCCCCATCATTTGCGTCCAGGGCCCTCGGCAGGAGTTGAGTCCAGCAAAACGACCGGCCTGCGCGCGCAGGCACTCGCGTACGTACGACGGCCCTCCACTCGCCACGGCCTCGATCGCGTTCGCCAGCACCGGGTCGCCGACGCCGCGGCCGGCAATGAACGCGCGGTCCCCCGGAACGCCGTCGCCATTCACGTCCCCGCCGACGGCGGGGGTGAACGGTGTTCCCGAACTCACCCGATGGTTGAGGGTGAGGCGAATCGGCCACCCCTGCACCCCCAGGCTGAACTGCGTCGCCACCTGATGACGCGGCGCAAAGCCCAGCGGCCCCCACTCCACCAACCGCGGGTCCCCGATCCCCGATCCCCCAAAGCCACGTTGCTGGCCGCGCGTCGCGGTCTGCGTCCAGGTCACGTTCCAGAAGTAGTTGTTCGAGAACCGGCGCGGGGTGAGTGCGACGATGAGCTGCCGACTCTCCGATCGCAGGTCGGCGCGCTGCACGTTGACCTGGCCGTAGGCATCCACGAGCCGGCTGCCACGCGGTGAGGTCGCCCCCGTGCGGGGATCAATGCCGGCCGCAGTGACGAACACCGGGCGCCCCCCTTCGTCCGGCAGGGTGAACGACGGGCGCCCGGCGAAGTTGTGGTCATAGCTCGATCCCTGGTTCACGTTGCGCGCCCAGGTGACATCCACCGTCGCGCGCAGGGGC
>JAEUJL010000078.1 GCA_016794835.1 Gemmatimonadota bacterium
CAGCGATCGGGGGAACTGGCCACGAGCGTGGCAGATCGGGCGCGCACCGCCGGCGAACTCGCCCGGCAGCTCGAGAGTTCGCTGGAGTCGTTCGAGGCGCAGGCCCAGGCCCTCGACGCCGAGCGTCGCACGCTGCTCACCTCGGCGGAAGCCCGGGCGCGTGACCTCCACGAGGTCGCGCGGGACCTGGACGCTGCCACGGGCGCGCTGGGGACCCTCGACGATCGGTTCCGTTCGGCCCGGGACCACCTCTCCCGGCTGGATCAATCCGTGGATGAAGTGCGGGAGTTCGTGGCCCTCGTCCGCAAGATGTCGCGCCAGAGCAAGCTGCTGAGCCTCAATGCCGCGATGGAGGCGGCCCGTGCCGGCGAGCAGGGAAGCGGGTTTGCCGTGGTGGCCAGTGAAGTCCGGCGCCTCGCCAAGGGATCCGCGGATGCCGCGGACCGCACGGAGGTGCTGCTCAAGGACCTCCTGCGCGACGCCGCCGTCGCCCGCGAGTCGGCGGCAACGTCCGTCGCCCTGGTCGAGCAAGGGGTCCTCGTGCTGACGCGATCGCGCCAGCGTGTGAGCGAGGCGCAGGAGCTGGCACTGCCGGCGTCACCCCTCGAGCCCCTCGAGGCCCGGGGGCTGCGGACCGAGGTGGGTCGCTTTGTGCAGGAGTTGGACGGGCTGGTGAAGGTCGCCGGCGACGCCCGCCTCGCGCAGGGCGCGACCCTGACGCGATTGCACGACCTGATCGCGGCGGCGCATTCCCTCAGCCGGAGCGCGGCGCGTGCGAGTGCGGTCCTCGATGGACTCCGCACCGATGTCGCCCCGCCCGCGAGCGCCCCGGGGCGGCCCGCCACGTCCACGAGCGCCCCGGTGCCCGCCGCCTAACGCGTCGGGCGCTCGCTGCGCCGGAACAGGAAGGCCGAGGGAACCACGCGCGCGCCGGCAGCGTCACAGCTGGCGAACGAACTGCCTTCGTAGCAGCTGACCCCGGCGAAGGTCCCGTCCTTGCGCACGGCGTAGAAGTCGAGGTCGAAGAGCGGACGCCCCCGGTCATTGAGCAGGCGCTTCTCGGTCATGGCAATGACGCGTTCCACGACGTGGAGCAGCGCCTGCTCGGGCGACTTGCCGAGCCGCATCTGTTCCACGGCGAGGAAGGCGCCGCACACCTTGATGTTCGCCTCGCCGCGCCCCGTGGAGCCGGCGGCACCCACGGTGTTGTCGCAATACTGGCCCGCCCCGATGATGGGCGAGTCCCCGACGCGCCCGGGCACCTTCCAGGACATCCCGCTCGTCGTGGTGACGCTCGACAGGTCGCCGGCCGCATTCACGGCATTCATGTTGATCGTGCCGGTGGTGAACTTGATGCGCACCGGGTCATCGTGGTCGAGCCACGCATCGTTCCCGTTGAGCTTGCTCTTCCAGCGCAGCCAGTCCTGCCGGCTCTTCTCCGTCAGGAGGTTCTGCGTCTTGAAGCCCATGGCCAGCGCGAACTTCCGCGCGTCCGACCCGACCAGCATGATGTGGTCGGTGTAGTCCATGATCGCCTTGGCCACGAGCGAGGGAGTGGCGATGTCCTCGAGGCACCCGACGCTGCCGGCGCGTCGCGTGGGCCCGTGCATGCACGACGCATCGAGCTGCACCACCCCTTCCGAGTTTGGGAGACCGCCCAGCCCGACCGACTGGTCTTCGGGGTCCAGCTCCTGGATGTTCACCCCCGCGATGATGGCGTCGAGCGTATCCTCGCCGCGCACGATCTGGTCGTAGGCAACCTTGACCCCTCGAATGCCGTTGGCCGAGGCGATCACCACCGGGGGTGCCGCGCTGAACCCGGCGCGCGGCGCGGCCCCGGGCGACGTACCCGGGGTGAACGCCAGGCCGGCGGCAAGCGACGAGGAAGTGACGACGAATTCGCGGCGAGAGAGGGTCATGGGCGTGGGTGGCGAGTCCGGCGAACTTAGGCGTCGCGCGACGTGACCGAAATGGTGGCGTACGCGCGACGGCGTCCCGGGACCCCAGGTACTGTTGCGCCCGCCCCGGATCGGGACAAATCTTCCCGTCCCCTTCCCCGCAGCCATGCCCCCAGCCGAGCGGCCCCTCGAACAGGTCCGACCGAGGCACCGCTGGCTCGATCGCGACCTGGTCGTGGCGGTGAGTGCCATCGTGATCTCGCTTAGCGCCCTGCTCGTCTCGCTCGTGCAGACGCGCGTGATGATGGCGCAGCGAGACGCCGCGGTGTGGCCGCGCCTCGTGGTCTGGTCGAGCTTCCGACAGCAAGACAACCCTGAACTCGTCGTGGGCGTGAAGAACGCGGGC
>JAEUJL010000445.1 GCA_016794835.1 Gemmatimonadota bacterium
GCGGGAATCACCGGGCCCGGCACGGGGCAATCCGGCGCGTCCGCGCAGGCGCGGGTTGCCACCTGGCTGCTGGGGGTGGCTGCCGTCGTGCTGCTCGTCGTGTGTGCCAACACGGCCAACCTCTTCCTGGCGCGCCACAACCGACGACGTCGGGAACTCGCGGTGCGCCTCGCCCTTGGCGTGCGCCGCTGGCGCCTGCTGCGTGCCTTGGTCAGCGAGGCGTTGCTCCTCGCCATCGTCGCCGGTGCAGTGGCCCTGGGGCTCACCTGGTGGGGGACGAGCCTCATGCGGGCCACCCTGCTCAACGCATATGCCTGGGACGTCCCGACGATCGGGGCGCGCGTGGCGGGATTCACCGCGCTCGCCGCGGTGCTCTCCGCCCTCGTGGCCGGGCTCCTCCCGGCGCTCGTGTCGAGCCGCGGGGACCTGACGGGCGCCCTCAAGAGCGGGACCATGGGGGCGGGGCGGCGTCGCACCGCCTTGCAGCGCGGATTGCTGATCGTGCAGGCCTCCCTCTCCACGCTGTTGCTCGTTGGCACCGGGCTCTTCGTGCGCAGCCTCGGCAACGTGGCGTCCCTGCGTCTCGGGTACGACGTGGACCAGGTGGTGGTCGCAAACATCGAGGTGAGCAACCGCTTCAGCTCGGACACGACCTTCAATCGCTTCTGGCAGGACGCCGAGGAGGCGGTGCGTTCGATTCCGGGGGTCTCACACGCCGCCCTTGGTGTCACCGCCCCGTTTGCGTCCAGTTGGGCGGCCGACCTCTTTGTGCCCGGTTACGACTCGCTCCCGGACATCGGCGACGGCTGGTACGTGAATGCCGTCTCCAATTCCTGGTTCGAGACGGTGGGGACGCGCATCCTCCAGGGGCGCGGGTTCCAGCCGACCGACGTCAAGGGCTCGGAGCGGGTGGCCGTGGTGAATGAACACATGGCCCGCGCGCTCTGGCCGGGGCAGTCAGCGATCGGCAAGTGCATCCGGGTGGGCGCCGACACCGCGCCGTGTGCCACTGTCGTCGGGATGATGGAGAACGCCTATCGTGACAACCTGCGGGAAACGCCCACGGCGCAGTACGTGGTCGTGATGCAGCAGGAGACGTTCACCGCGGCGTCCATGCGCACCCTCTTCATGCGGGTCGCGGGTGATCCGTCGCGTGCCGTGCCGGCCATCAGGGCGCGGCTCCAGGGATTGCAGGCGGACCTGCCGTTTGCCGACGTGCGGCCCATGGGGGCCCTGATGGATGGCGAGGTCCAGCAGTGGCGCCTCGGTGCCACGATGTTCGGGCTCTTTGGGGTGATTGCCTTGCTGGTGGCGGCGATCGGGTTGTACGCGCTCGTGGCCTACGACGTGGCGCAGCGCTGGCAGGAATTGGGGATCCGCGCCGCCCTCGGCGCCGCTCCGGGTCACCTGCGCGCGTTGATCGTCCGGGCGGGGCTGGTGGACGCGGTGATCGGGCTCGCGTTAGGCGCGGTCCTGGCCCTCGCCCTGGCCCCGCTCGTCGCCGACCTCCTGTTCCGCGTGGCGCCGCGGGATGCCACCGTGTTGGCGGGCGTGGGGCTGGTCCTGTTGCTCACCGCGGTGGTGGCGGCGATGCTCCCGGCCCGTCGTGCAACCCGGGTGGAGCCGGCCCAGGTGCTGCGCGCCGACTAGGGGCCTCGTCCGCCGGGCACGGCGTCGAACATGCCCAGTTGCGCCGCCACCGCCGCGCCCTCGAGCTGAAGCAGCCGGTGTTTTGTCTCTTTGCCTCCGGGCGCCGAGAACCCGCCCAGGGCGCCACCGGCGGCGAGGACGCGATGGCAGGGGACGATCAGCGGGACGGGGTTGCGTGCCATGGCCTGGCCCACCGCGCGGGCCTGGGTCGCGTCGCCCGTGGCGGCGGCCAGCTCGCCATAGGTTCGCGTCTGGCCTGGCGGAATGGCACGGGTGAGCGCGTAGATCGACCGCTCAAACGCCGATGCGGCCTGCACGACGGGGAGGTCCCGCAGGTCATCGAGGTCGCCGGCATAGTGTGCGGCCATGCGCGCGATCGCCCGGGCGACCCACGGCGGAGGGGGTCCAGGAATGGCCCCGGGCGCGGCGCGTCGCATGCGGGTCGCCAGCTCCCCCTGGTGCTCGACCGGCAGCACCACGCGCACGATCACGTCGCCGTTCCAGGCGACGCCGCTCACGCCGAAGGTGGTATCGAACGAGGTCCAGGTCGTCATGCGAATGTTGGTGACGTCGGAAACTGCGCGCCCCGGCCAGCCACAACAACCCGGATGTTGCGCTAGGCGACGCTGCCGAGCACCGCGTCCAGTGCCTGCGCGAGTGCTTCCGCGGAGGGGTAGCGGGCGAGCGGGTCGTGCGCGAGCGCCCGCATCACGCAGTCGTCGAAGGGCACGACCGCCTCGGCATCCCGTGGCGATGCCGCGGTGCTGGGGGGCACACGGCGCGACGTCGGTGGCTGCCCGGCCAGGAGGACATAGAGGACAGCCCCAAGGCTGAACACGTCGGCGGCTGCCGTGAGGGGGCGCCCCGCGAGGTGTTCGGGGCTCGCGAAGCTGAGCGACATGGGACGAAAGCCGGCGAGCGTGAGCGTGCCGGGGGCGTCGTCGTCGAGGGTGCGCGCGATCCCGAAATCCACGAGGACGGTTTGCCCGGTGGCCGTCACGAGGATGTTGGACGGCTTGATGTCGCGGTGCAGCACCTGGCGGTCATGCGCATGTTGCACCGCGCGGCAGGTGTCACGCACCAGTCGCACCCGATCCGCGGGCGGCACCCCCTGCGTCGTGCACCACTGGTCCAGGGGAACGCCATCCACGTACGCCATCGCAAACCACGGCCGTTGGCCGCTTGTCCACCCGGAATCGACAAAACGCGCGATGCCTGCGTGATCCAGTTGCTGCAGGAGGCGCTGCTCGGACACGAAGCGCCGGGCGAAGACGGTTTCCGCGCGCGTGGGTGGCAGGACCTTGATGGCGACGCGCGCGATCCCGGTGTCCTCCACCCGGACCGCCTCATACACGACCCCCATCCCCCCACGTCCCACCTCGCGCACGATCTCGAACGCGCCCACCCGCGTCCCCGCCACGGGCAGCGATCCCTGGGGCAGCTCGCGCTTGAGGCTCGGCATCAAGCCGGCCGCCCCCTGGTCGAGCCGCGAGTGGTCCCGCGTGGCATGCTGCAGCATGCGGCCGATGGCTTCCCGTGCCTCCGCGTCACCGGCCGTGCGTGCCAGGAGCGCGGCCGCCCGTTCGGCATCCGGCAGTTGGGTCAGGTCATGGAAGATCGCCTTGACCGCGGCCCAACGCTCGGGCGACCAGCGCGTCACGCGACGTCGCGCTGCAGTTCGGCTTCGAGCCAGGCTCGTGCCGATGCCCACTCCCGCTTGATCGTCGCGGTGGACAGCTGCATCACCTCGGCCACTTCCTCCACCGTCAGGCCGGCGTAGAACCGCAGCTCAACCACCCGGGCTGCCCGCGGGTCCATCTCGCCCAGTGCGGTCAGTGCTTCGTCGATTCCCAGGAGCGCCTCGGGTTCGTCGGTGGGCACGTCCATCCCTTCGTCCAGGGAGACCAGGCGGCCGCTCCCGCGCTTTGCCGTCGCCACGCGGCGCGCGTAGTCGACGAGGATGCGCCGCATCAACTGCGCCGCGACGGCAAAGAAATGGGCGCGATTCTGCCAGTTCACGTGCCGCTGGTCGACGAGGCGGAGGAACGCCTCGTGGACGAGCGCCGTGGCCTGGAGGGTGTGGTCCATTCGCTCCCCGCGCAGGTGTTTCCCCGCGACCTGGCGCAGGTCGTGGTAGACGAGCGGAAGGAGCTGGTCGAGGGCCCCCTCCTCGCCGTGCTGGACGGCCTGGAGGAGGCGGGTGACGTCGGGCGGGGGGGAAGCTTCGGACACGGGGGGGCGGGGGCGGTACGACCGGGATGCTATGCCCCATGCCGCCGCGGCGCTACCGGGGCGCCACCAGTCGCTCACTCACGGCGCGCAGTTTCTCGCGCGCGGCCGGGTCATACGCCTGCGCGTTCGCCTTCCAGGGCTTGAGTTGGTTGAAGAAGGTCCCCGTCGGTTCCGTGGTCGTCATGGCATTCACCACGGACTCCACCCCCTCGGCGATGGTGCTCCGCGGGGTCACGTTGAGCGCCCGGGCCATCGTCGTGGCCATCGTCGTCGCCGGATGCAGCGAGTAGGTCAGGACTCCCTGGCGCTCGAGCGCTGGTGCCATGTCGATCGTCATCAACACCTGCGCCAACTTGCTTTGCGCATAGCCGCGCGCGCCGGTGTACCCCTTGCTCATCATCACGTCGTCAAAGTCGATGGGCGTTTGCGAGCCCGAC
>JAEUJL010000783.1 GCA_016794835.1 Gemmatimonadota bacterium
CCCGGCGCATGAAGGCGGCGTGAAAATTCCGGCTCAATCGTCCGCGTCCGGGAGCTCCGCCGCAGGCAAGGCCAGCACGAAGCAGCTGCCTCCACCGTCTCGTGGCGCACACGTCACGTCGCCGCCCTGTTCCACAGCGAGCCGCCGGGCGATCGAGAGTCCGAGCCCGGCACCACCCACATCGGGCGGGACCCCGGGTCCCCGGTAGAACGGCTCGAAGATCCGCTCCCGTTCGCTGGCCGGCACCCCCGGGCCGCGATCCATCACGATGAACTCCAGGCGATCTCCCCGTCGGCGCATGACCAGCTCGACGACCTGGCCATCGGGGCTGTACTTCACGGCGTTCTCCAGCAGGTTGACGAGGGCGCGCAGGGCGAGCGTGAAGTCAAAGCGACCCAGCAGGAGCGGGGGCGCCCCACCCACCGCGGGCCCGTCGATCCGCGTGACCACCCGGCCCTGCCCCGCCACCGCCGCCAGCTGACGCGTGGCGGCCCCGGCCAGGTCCTCCGCCGTGTTGACCTCGCGTCGCAGCGGCAACGCACCAGCGTTAAGCCGGGAGAGGTCCAGCAGGTCGGCGACGAGCCGATTGAGCCGGTCCGCCTGTTCCTCGATCAACCCGGCCTCGGCACTCCCCGCGTCGTGTAGCCGCTGGGCGAGGGCCTTGATAGTCGTGAGGGGAGTGCGCAGGTCGTGCGAGACCCCGCTGAGGAGGGCCGCCTTGAGGGCATCGGCTTCCCGGAACGCCTCGGCGCGCTCGGCTTCAGCCACCAGCGCCACCCGCTCCACGCCTAACGCCGCATAGTAGGAAAGGGCACTCAGGAACTGCTCCTGGGCCGGGTCGAGGGTAAATGCCGCCGCATGCGAGATGCTCAGCACCCCGACCAGGCGACCGCGGACCTGGAGCGGAACGTGGAGGGTTCGCAGGGCACGACCCGCAGGGGGCCACCGGTGGATAACCACCCCCGCAGCCGGCTCGCTGGTCCACTTGGTCCCATCCTCGCACTCCGCGGCGACCGCGCCCTTTTCCGCCACCCAGGTGGCGAGACTCAACGCATCCGACAGCCCCGTCTCCAGGGTGGCCGGGGCGTCCACCCCGCGCAGGCGCGCCACCAGTGCGGGGGGCGCCCCCCGAGGGAGGAGGATCTCGCAACGTGACACCCCCAGCGTGCTGCGGATGACCTCGAGCACCCCTCGCAACGCGTCCTCGGCACCGCCGGCGCTCAACGCCTCGGCGCCCAATGTGGCGAGGCGCTCGACCTCCTCGGTGCGCCGACTCGCCGTGGCCGCGCGTTCCTGCGCCCGCGCGAGCAGGCCGGCCCCGACGAGCCCGGTCCCGAGGAAGGCGACCAGCACCAACCAGTCCAGGGGATGGGCCACCACCAGGGTGTGGTACGGACGGACAAAGAAGAAGTTGAACCCGAAGAAGGCCGCGACAGCGAGAGTAATCCCCAGGCGTTGCCCGACGGCCGCGCTCCCGCCCAACACCACCATGAGGAGCGCCAGGGCCACATGCGCATTATCGAGGTAGGGCCTGAGGGAGACGAGCCCGCCGAGGACCACGGCGAACCCCACGCCCCAGGCGACCCATCCCTGCCAGCGCCCGCGGGGCGCCGCGCCCGCCGCGGCGGCGAGACGCTCAGCCACCGGTCTCGAACCGGTATCCCACCCCGGGCTCCGTGACAATGCACCGCGGGGTCACCGGATCCTGCTCGATCTTGCGGCGCAGGTGCGCGACATACACGCGGAGGTACTGGTGCGCATCCCCATGGACGTCGCCCCACACGGCGCGGAAGAGCTGGCGATGCGTGAGCGTCTTTCCTGCGTTTGTCACGAGGGCCACAAGCAGCCCCCACTCGGTCGGCGTGAGGTGGACCGCATCGCCACCGCGGCTCACGCGCCGTCGCGCGACGTCGATCGAGAGGTCGCCGAGCACGAGGGGACCGTCCTCCCCCACCGGCCGGAGGCGCGCGCGCCGCAGCTGGGCGCGCACCCGGGCACGCAATTCACGCTCACCGAAGGGCTTGGTGACATAGTCATCGGCCCCGGCATCGAGCAGCGTCGCCTTCTCGTCCTCCGCATGACGGGCGGACAAGACGACAATGGGCGCCGTGGTCCACTGCCGCAACTCGCGACAGACAGCGAGGCCATCCCGGTCCGACAAGCCAATGTCGAGCACGATGAGGTCCGGGCGGATGACGCGTGCCACGGCGAGTCCCTCGGCCGCCGTCGGCGCCTCGTGGATCTCGCCGACATCCTCGCGCAACGCCGCAGCGACCACCGCACGGATCCGCGGCTCATC
>JAEUJL010000130.1 GCA_016794835.1 Gemmatimonadota bacterium
GGATTGTTTGGCGAGATGTCGTCGAGGAGCTGGCGCGTCAACTCGACGTCGAGCTTGGTGTCGTCGAACATGTAGGCGTCCACCCACATGTCCTTCGGCACCTGGGCCACGCGTTGCGCGATGTTGGCCTTGAGCTCGGCGAGGGTGCGCACGTTCGCATTGACCCCGAACAGCTCATTGACCCCGCTCGGGTGGCAGTGGCAGTCGATGAACCCCGGGGCGACGAACATCCCCGCCGCGTTGATCACGCGCGTGCGCTGGGACGCCAGGTTCCGGATGTCGGCGTTGGACCCCACCGCGAGAAAGCGCCCGTCCTTCACCGCAAACGCCTGCGCGCTCGGCATGGCGGGGTCCGAGGTGTGGACGACGGCATTCACCACCACCAGGTCGGCCTCGATCCCCGCGCCACGGTTGGGTTGCGCGGGCGCGGGCTGCGCCTGGGCCGACCGCGGGAACGGGAGCCGCGCGATGCTCGCGGCGCCGGCGAGCAGGGCACCAAGGGAGAGGAATTCCTTGCGCGTGTAGCGAGGCATGGGGTCACCGGGAGTCCGTAGGGATGCGCCGAAGATGTGGCCCCGCGACGGCGCACGGGAGAGCACCCCTTCCCGCCGTCGGCATATTCCCGCACCTCCCGATGACCCACCAGACCGACGACCCACTGCGACAGGTCGGCTTCGCCACCGCGACGTCGGTCATCGTGGCGAACATGATCGGGACCGGCGTCTTCACGAGCCTCGGATTCCAGGTCGTCGAGACCACGAGCGGCTTTGCCCTGCTGGCTCTCTGGGCGATCGGTGGGCTCGTAGCCATGTGTGGGGCCCTCGCCTATGCCGAGCTCGGGGTCGCCTACCCCCACTCCGGCGGGGAGTACGTGTACCTCTCGCGTCTCTACTCGCCGCTGGTCGGGTTCCTCGGCGGCTGGATCTCCATGACCGTCGGGTTCGCCGCCCCCATCGCGCTGGCCGCGCTCGCCTTCGGGAAGTACTTCGCGGCGGTGGTCCCGGTGCCGCCGTTCGCCGCGTCGGTGGTGGTCCTGGGGGTCGTCGCCCTCGTGCATGCGTCGGACCTTGCCGTGGCGCGACGCTTCCAGGTGACCCTCGTCATCGTGGAATTGCTCCTGATCCTCTCCTTTGTGGTCGCCGGCCTGACCTTCGACCGACCCACCACCATCTCCTTCCAGCCGACGGCGGACGGGTGGCGGCAGGTGATGTCGCCGGGGTTCGCCGTCTCGCTGATCTACGTCTCGTTTGCCTTCTCCGGCTGGAATGCGGCCGGGTACATCGCCGGCGAGGTGCTCCACCCCGGACGCACGCTGCCCGCCACGCTGATCATCGGCACGTCCACCGTCGCCGTGCTCTACCTGCTCCTCAACTGGACCTTCCTGCGCACCATTCCCATCGCCGAGCTGCGTGGCGTGGTGGAGGTGGGCGCGCGGTCCGCGCAGGCGATGTTTGGCGAGGGGGGTGGTCGCCTGATGAGCGCGATGATCTCGATGCTGCTCGTCGCCACCATCAGTGCGATGGTGATGGCGGGGTCCCGCGTCACGGAAGCCGTCACCCGCGACCTCTCCCGGCTGCGGATCATTGGGGCGCGCAGCGCGAACCGGGTGCCCCGGAACGCCATCCTGCTGCAGGTGGGGATCACCCTCCTCCTGTTGATGACCAACTCGGTGGACCGCGTCATGACGTACGCCGGGTTCACCCTCAACATCGGCACCCTGCTCGCCGTCCTAGCCGTCTGGATTCGCCGGCGGCGCGAGCCGGATCGCGTGCTCCCGTATCGCATCCCGGGATTTCCCGTGGTGCCGGCGTTCTTCGTGCTGGCGTCGGCGTGGACCCTCGGCTTCGTCTTGTGGGAACGCCCGGTGGCAGCGCTCGCCGGACTGGGCACCCTGGCCCTGGGGGTGGCGCTCTTCTGGTGGGACGGCCGCGGGCGGACGTAACCCCCTGTCGGACTGGCGCCCGCGCGCGACATCGTGCAGCGTCCAGCGTCGCGATCGGGCCCCCGGCCTGCGCACCAGTCGTGTTCTGCGGCCATGGCCCGGACCATCCGGTCGGCCCGCAGCACCAGTCACCCTCTCGCCGTCTCCCCGCCATGCGCTCGTTCGTCCTCGTCCTCCCGCTCGTTGCTGCCGCCTGCACCCTGCAACAGGTCTCACGGACCTCAGGGGCCAACGGCACCGACGACCACATGTCCCACATGAGTGCCTCGGAACTCGTGGCCCCACCGGCGCGGGACCTCGGGCCGATGCAGCAGGGCACCGCGGGGATCCCGGCCAGCAACCTGACTGCCCAGGCCCGGCTCGCCGCCAGCCCGCGACACGGCGAGTGGGTCAAGATTCCGTATGAGCCCGGCTCCACCGACTCGCTCATGGCCTGGGTGGTGTATCCCGTGACGCGCGAGAAGGCGCCCGTCGTCGTCGTGGTGCACGAGATCTTTGGCCTCGCCACCTGGGTGCGTGGCGTCGCCGACCAGGTCGCGGCCGACGGCTTCATCGCCGTGGCGCCGGACTTCCTCTCACGCGTCCGCGGTGGCCCGTCGAATGTTGAGCTGACGGGGGACTCGGCGCGCAAGCTCATCGCGGGCGTCAACTCCACCGAGCGCAACCGCGTGATCACCGCCGCCGCCAACTA
>JAEUJL010000150.1 GCA_016794835.1 Gemmatimonadota bacterium
CTGCGCGCCCGTCCGCTTGGCCACCTCAATGATCCGTTCGCCGACCAGGTAACTCTGCGACGAGGGCGCCGGGCCGATGTTCACCGCCTCATCGGCGGCACGCACGTGGGGGGCCTGGGCATCGGCATCTGAATACACCGCGACCGTGCGCACGCCGAGTTCGCGGCAGGCGCGCATGATCCGGATGGCGATCTCGCCGCGATTGGCGACGAGGAGCTTGGTGAACATTGTCATGCGGAGGGCGGACGGCAGATGGCAGACCGCAGGACGTGCGACCGGGCTCCGGACTCAGAGCGGCAGGTTGCCATGTTTCCTCGGCGGGTTGCGGTCACGCTTGCCCTGCAGCGTCTGCAGCGCGTCGATCAGGCGGGGACGGGTATCACGGGGATCGATGATGTCGTCCACGTACCCACGCGCCGCCGCGACATACGGGTTCGCAAACTTCTCGGTGTATTCGGCGACCCGCTCCTCCATTGCCTTTGCCGGATCCGCGGACTCGGCGATTTCCTTGCGGAAGAGGATCTCCACCGCGCCCTTGGGCCCCATCACGGCGATCTCCGCGGTGGGCCAGGCCACGTTGAAGTCCCCGCGAATGTGCTTGGAGCTCATCACGTCGTACGCCCCGCCGTAGGCCTTGCGGGTGATCACGGTGAGCTTGGGAACGGTCGCCTCGCAGTAGGCATACAGCAGCTTGGCCCCATGCCGGATGATCCCGCCATGTTCCTGGGCCACGCCCGGCAGGAAGCCCGGCACATCCTCGAAGGTCACGATGGGGATGTTGAAGGCATCGCAGAACCGGACGAACCGCGCCGCCTTCACCGAAGCATTGATGTCGAGCACGCCGGCCAGCACGGCCGGCTGGTTGGCCACGATCCCGACCGAGAAGCCTCCCAGGTGGGCAAACCCGCACAGGATGTTCTGGGCAAACTCGGCGTGGACTTCATAGAAGGTGCCGTCGTCGACGATGCGCCGGATGACCTCGTGCATGTCATACGGCTTGTTCGCGTTGTCCGGGACGACGTCCAGCAGCCCCTCGTCGCGGCGGTCGTGCGGGTCGCGGCTGGCGCCGCGCGGGGGCGCATCGAGGTTGTTCTGCGGGATGTAGTGGAACAGCTCCCGGATGGCCTGGATCGACTGCAGTTCCGAGTCATGCGCGAAGTGGGCCACCCCGGAGGTGGCCGCGTGCGTGTCGGCCCCGCCCAGGCGCTCCATCGTGACATCCTCGTGCGTCACCGTCTTCACGACGTTGGGCCCGGTGACGAACATGTACGAGGAGCCCCGCACCATGTACACGAAGTCCGTGATCGCCGGCGAGTAGACCGCGCCTCCCGCGCACGGGCCGAGGATGGCCGAGATCTGCGGGACCACGCCCGAGGCCATCGTGTTGCGCAGGAAGATGTCCGCGTAGCCACCTAACGAGACCACCCCTTCCTGGATCCGGGCCCCACCCGAGTCGTTGAGCCCGATCACCGGTGCCCCGTTCCGGACGGCCAGGTCCATCACCTTGCAGATCTTCTCGGCGAAGGTCTCGGACAGGGAGCCGCCAAAGACGGTGAAGTCCTGGGAGAAGACATAGACCAGCCGGCCGTCGATGCGCCCGTGGCCGGTGACGACCCCGTCGCCATAGACCTTCTGCTGGTCCAGGCCGAAGTCGGACGACCGGTGGGTCACGAACCGGTCGTACTCCACGAAGGAGCCTTCATCCAGGAGGAGGTCCAGCCGCTCCCGGGCGGACAACTTGCCCTTGTCGTGTTGCGCCTTGATGCGGGCGGCCCCGCCCCCCTGCTCGGCCAGGGCGCGACGCCCCTCGAGCTGCTCGAGTTTCTCTCGCATGGTCATGGCCGGGAAAGGTAGTGCGCGATCGCGGGGGGGAGGAGCCCATTCAGGGATCGTCACTCGTGCCGATGCTTTCTTGGACATGTCAGGATACGAATTCGATCTCATCGTCATCGGCTCCGGACCCGCGGGGCAGCGCGGCGCCATTGCCGCCGCGAAGTTGGGCAAGCGCGTCGCGCTCATCGACCGCCGCGAGCTCGTGGGCGGCGTGTGCCTGCATACGGGAACGATCCCCTCCAAGACCCTCCGCGAGGCGATCCTCTACCTCAGCGGTTTCCGCCAGCGGGCCTTCTACGGGCGCGACTACTCGCTCAAGGACGAGATCACGATGGCGGACCTCACCTCCCGGGTGCACCAGGTGATGGCCCGTGAGCTGGAGGTCATCCGCTCGCAGCTCAAGCGCAACAACGTGACGATGTTGTGCGGCGCGGCGAGCTTCACCGACAGCCACCACGTCGGCGTCGTCGACGACTCCGGGGCGCACACGGTGGTGGGCGGTTCCAACATCCTGATCGCCTGCGGCACGCGTCCGGCGCGGTGCAGCGGCATCCCGTTCGATGGCGAGCGGTTCATCGACTCCGACGAGATCCTCAACATGCGCACGCTGCCGCGCGAGTTGATCGTCATCGGCGGGGGCGTGGTGGGGCTGGAATACGCCTCGATGTTCTCGGCGCTTGGCGTCCGCGTGTCCGTGGTGGACGCGCGGGATCGCCTGCTGGATTTTGCCGACCACGAGATGGTCGACCTGCTCTGCCACCACATGCGGGGCCAGAACGCCGTCTTCCGGCTTGGCGATGCGGTGGAGGAGGTCGGATACGATGCCCGGGCGCGCATCAGCGTGCGCTTGCGCAGCCAGCGGGTGGTGCGTGGCGACGTGCTCCTGTACAGCGTCGGGCGGCAGACCAACGCGGACCTCATCGGATTGGACGCCGCGGGGATCGAGGCCGATGACCGCGGACGCATCCGCGTCAACCAGTGGTACCAGACCCCGGTCCCGCACATTTACGCGGCCGGCGACGTCATCGGATTCCCCGCGCTGGCCGCGACCTCGGCCGAGCAGGGGCGCGCGGCCGCCTGCCACATGTTTGGCGCCCCGGTTCCCGATCCGGCCGAGGTGGTGTTGCCGTACGGGATCTACACGATTCCCGAGATCTCGATGGTGGGGGCGACCGAGGATGCGCT
>JAEUJL010000158.1 GCA_016794835.1 Gemmatimonadota bacterium
GACTGGCCCGGCAACATCCGCGAGATGCGGAACGTGCTGGAGCGTGCCGTGCTCCTCGGGTCCCGGACCGAGGTCCGCGCGAGCGACCTGTCGTTCGATGTCCGGGGGCGTGCCCCGGCCGCCGCGCCGGCCGAGTCGGACACCTTGACGCTGGAAGATGTGCAGCGGCGACACATTATTCGCGCATTGGAACTGGCCAACGGGCGTGTGGATGTGGCAGCTTCGCGCCTGGGGGTTCCACGCTCGACCCTCTACCAGCGACTCAAGGCGATGCAGATCGTGGCGGCGCGCCCCAGCGGCGCCTCGCCCTCCCAGGAAAAGGAGTGAGAATGACCGATCCCCGAACCGCACCCAATGGCGCTGACGCGCCGTCCGATACCGGCAATGTCGACAAGATCCGCGACATCCTGTTCGGTACCCAGATGCGGGACTACGACCGCCGCTTTGCCGCCACGGAGGAGCGCCTCCAGCGGGAGGCCACCCACCTGCGGGAGGACCTCGGGCGTCGGATGCTCGCCACCGAGCAGTACCTGCGCTCCGAGATCGAGACGCTGACCACGGCGCTCAAGGCGGAGGAGCGTGACCGGGTGCAGGGCGTCCGCGAGGCACTGGACGCGATCGCCGCGCTCAATCGCGACCTCAGTGCACGCCTCACCGCGCTGACCGACCAGACCCAGCAACAACAGCGCGAGCTGCGTGCCCTCCTCCAGGAGACGCAGCGCGCCCTGGGCGAGGAGGTGGCTCGGCGGCATGACGACCTCACCGATGCCCTGCGGCGCGAGGCGGCGGAACTGCGGCACGCCAAGGCGGACCGCGCCACGATGGCGGCGATGTTCGCGGAGTTCGCGGAGCGGCTCGCGGCTGGCGACGGCAGGTAGGAGCTCCGCGGCGTGTCGGACGATCGGTATGGTGAGCTGCGCGAGATTCTCGTCGGGCCGGAGCGCGCGCGCCTCGATGCGATCGACCAACGCCTCGACGACCCCGGGCTGCACGTCGACGCGGTCAGCGCCGTCCTCCCAGAGGCGGTCGCGCGGCGCGCCACCGATCGCGCGTTAGGCGCGGCCCTCGGCCCGGTCGTCGGCGACGCCATCAAGGCGTCGGTGCGGCGGGATCCCCAACCGCTGGTCGATGCCATCTTCCCGATCATCGGGCCGGCGATCCGCCGCGCGATCGCCACGGCGTTTGCGGAGCTGTCGCAATCGATCAACACGACCCTGGAGCATGCCTTCACCCCGCGCGGCATGCGCTGGCGCCTGGAGGCGTGGCGCACGGGCAAGACCTTTGGCGAGGTGGTGTTGTCGCACTCCCTCGCCTTTCGCTGTGAGCAACTGTTCCTGATTCACCGCGAGACCGGCCTCCTGTTGCGACACCTGACCGCACCGGGGGTGAAGGCACTGTCGCCCGACATGGTGGCCGGGATGCTCACGGCCATCACCCAGTTTGCGCAGGACTCCCTCGAGGTCTCCACACAAGAAGGACTCGATTCGTTCGCTTTCGGCGACCTCACGGTGTGGGCCGAGCAGGGGCCGGCGATCGTCCTTGCGGCGGTGATTCGCGGGCAGGCACCCGTGACGTATCGGGAAACCCTGCAGGAGGCCGTGGAGGCCACGCAACGCGTCCACGCGGAAGCGATCGAGGCGTTCGGGCGCGACGGGCGACCGGTTCCCGTGCGCGACGACCTGCTGGAGCCCTGCCTGGTATCGCAACAGGTCGAGCGCGCCCGCCCCGCGGGAAGCTGGCGCCTCGCGCTGGCCGGTGTGCTTCTCCTCGCGGCCCTCGGAAGCTGCGCCGTCCCGCGCTTCCTGCATGCGCGTCGTGTCGACCGCTACCTGGATCGGCTCCGTCAGGAACCCGGGATCGTGGTCGGCAACGTGGGGCGCAGCAGCCGCGAGGTGGTGGTCAGTGGCCTGCGCGATCCCCTCGCCGCGGATCCGCGCGCATTGCTCGGCGAGTTCGGCCTCGACACCTCCCGCATCACGGGCCACTGGGAGCCGTACATCGCCCTGCGCCCGGAGTTCATCCTGCGGCGTGCGGGGGCTGCGCTCGCGGTTCCGCCGGGTGTCCAGCTCGCAATGCGGCATGACACACTGTCCATCTCCGGAGTTGCTGGCGCATCGTGGCTTCGTCGTGCCCGCGTGGTGGCGCCAGCCATTGCCGGTGTGGGGTCGCTGGACCTGGGACAGCTTCGAGACTCCATTGATGTGACGTTGGCCGCCATGGCCGACACCGCCGAGTCCTTTTCCGTCGCCTTTGATCCAGGTGCGCAGTGGCCGCGCGCCGGATCGCGCGCGGTGCTCGATTCGCTCGCGCGCACCCTGGGCGGACTCGTCGCCCTCGCGGACAGCGCGGCGCGTGAGGTCCGGGTTGATGTGCATTCCTCCACGGACAGCGCGGGCTCCGAGGGGATCAACCGGGCGCTTCGCGAGAGCCGGGCGCAGGCGCTGCGGAGCCTTCTCGGTGAGCGCGGGGTTCCGTGGGCGCGTCTCGCCGCGGTGCCGGATTCCACGAGCGGCGCGCGACACGGCTACATTCGAGTCCACCTC
>JAEUJL010000860.1 GCA_016794835.1 Gemmatimonadota bacterium
GCGGCGCGCGGCCTCCACAATCGCGTCGATCGATTCCTTCTTGGCGGCATCGATGAAGCCGCAGGTGTTCACGACGATCAGCTCAGCCCCATCGAGGCCGCTCGTCTCGCCGCCATGCGCGACCAGCTCGGCGACGTAGCGCTCCGTGTCGACCGTGTTCTTGTCGCAGCCTAACGTGACGACGTGGAAGCGCATCAGTAGCCGCGCTCGCGATCGACCACCCAGCGCGAGGGCAGCCGCCCCGCCTCGAGGTCCCCTAGGCACTCGAGGAACCCCAGCCCGGCGCCGTCCGTGGTCGTTGGGCCGGACGCGTGCGGGGAGATCATGACCCGCGGATGGGTCCACAGGGGGCTCGTCGTTGGCAGCGGCTCGACCTCGAACACGTCGAGCGCGGCCCCGGAGAGCCACCCGGCATCGAGGGCCTCAGGTAGCGCGGACTCTTCCACCACCGCCCCCCGCCCGGCATTGAGCAGCACGGCGCCCCGGCAGCGCGACAGGATCTCGCGACTGAACAGGTGATAGGTCGCGGGCGTGTTCGGGAGCGTGAGCACGATCCAGTCTGCGTCGCCCACGAGGTGCGGCAACGCAGCCACCGGATACACGGCACGGAAGGCGGGTTCGCTGGTCCGCCCGGTGCGCGAGACCCCAGTCACCTCACACCCAAGGCCACGAAAGGCGCGGGCCACCGCACTCCCCACATCTCCGGTGCCAACGGCGAGCACCTTCGTGCCGGCCAGCATCGGGATCTCGCGTGCCTTCCATTCCCGCGCCGCCTGCGCCTGGGCCAGGCTCATCACCTCGAGGCGAAAGCACAGCGCCCGTGAGAGCGCCCATTCCGCGATCGCCGGCCCGAACGACTCCGGCGTGCGCGTGAGCAACACGTCGCGACTGATCTCGACCGGCGCCATCCAGGCGTCGACCCCCGCGCCCGTGCAGTGCACCCAGCGGATGTTGCCGAGCGTTGGGGTCTGCGGCCTCCGGAAGCCGACATACACCTCACCCCAGGCGAGGTCGTCCGCGGTGATCGACGGGACCGGCGCACCACGCACTTCGAGCTCCGGGCGACGTGCCCGCAACCAGGCGGCCAGCTCGGCGTGGGCATTGGCGCCGATGACCACGCGGCGCGGGGCGAAAGGCAGCGCGAGCGCCATCAGCGGAAGTTGCCGAACTTGAGTTCGACCCCGAAGTCCTTGCCGCGCAGCAGTGCGATGGCGCCCTGCAGTTCGTCCTTGGAGGGCGACGCCACGCGCACCTGGTCCCCCTGGATGGACGCCTGCACCTTCTTGAGCTTGGCCTCCTTGATCGCGGCCGACACCTTCTTCGCGGTCTCGCCATCCAGCGCCATCTTGAGCCCCACGGTCTTCCGCACCGTGTCGCCGCCCGCGGCGATGATCTCGCCCTCGTCGAGGTTCTTCACCGGCACCCCACGCTTGATGAGCTTGGTGAGCAGCACATCGTACAGGGCGCGCATCTTGAAGTCGTCATCGGCGACGAGCTGGAGCTTGCCGTCGGCCCGCGTGAAAGTGATCGCGGCCTTCGATCCCTTGAAGTCGTAGCGCTGGGCGATCTCCTTCTGCGCCTGGTTCACGGCGTTGTCGACCTCCTGCAGGTCGACCCCGGTGGTCACGTCGAATGAGTAGTTGTCAGCCATGGGGACAAAATACGCGCGCGCTCCCGGCGGCACACCACGATCACGTCGTGGGCGGCTCCGGACGCAATGCCAGGTCAAACCCGAGCCAGGCGAGCTTGGACACCGGAAAGAGGATCGCCGGGGTCAGGACCAGCCCCAGGGGTACCGCCACCTGCAGCGCGTCCCACGGCACATCCGGCCAGCGCCAGGCCATCGCCCCGAGCAGGGCAAGGACGAACACCCCTTCCCCGAGGACCAGGTTGAACATCATGGAGCCGATGAAGTAGTCGGCCTCCCCCCGCTGCAGGTCCAGGCCGCATTGCCCGCACGCCGGGCGCATGCGCCACCAGTGGACGAGGACGGGTCGCCCCCCGCACTGGGGGCAGCGCACCGTAAGGGCCCGGGCGGCAATCCGCAGCGCCACCCCGATGCCGGGGAATTGCAGCGGCAGGTCGGTGTTTGACTCACGGACGAGGGCGTCACGGCCGCGCGGATCCTCGGCGGGTGACACGGGCTTACCCGAGATACGACTCCAGGGCGCGGGCGCGACTGACATGTCGCAACCGCGACAGCGCCTTCTCCTTGATCTGGCGCACCCGTTCCCGCGTGATCCCGAGCAGGGCCCCGATCTGTTCGAGCGTCATCGGCTCCTCGCCCTCGAGCCCGAAGTAGAGGCGGAGGATCTTGGCCTCGCGCTCCTTCAGGCTGCCCAGCGCATCCTCGATCGACTGGGTGAGCGCCTTCTCGAAGGTCTGCTCGTCCGGCGTCGGGTTGAGGTTGTCCGGGAGGTAGTCGAGGAGGTTGTTGTCCTCCCCCTGCGAGAGCGGCGCGTCCAGGCTCAGGTGGGCCTGGGCGATCGACATGGTCTTGGCGACTTCCTCGACCGTGATGTCCATGCCATCGGCGATCTCGGCGTGGGTCGCCTCGCGCCCGAGCTCCTGCAACAGCGCGTTGGCCCGCTTGCCGATCCGGTGCAACGTGCCGGCCCGATTGAGCGGGACCCGCACGATGCGCGACTGCTCGGCGAGCGCCTGGAGGATCGCCTGCCGGATCCACCACACGGCATACGAGATGAACTTGATCCCCTTGGTCTCGTCGAACTTGTGGGCGGCGCGAATCAGGCCGAGGTTGCCCTCGTTGATCAGGTCGGAGAGCGACACGCCCTGGTTCTGGTACTTCTTCGCGACCGAGACGACGAACCGCAGGTTGGAGCGCACCAGCTTGTCGAGCGCTTCCTCATCCCCCGTGCGGATGCGACCGGCCAGCTCCACCTCGTCCTCGCGCGTGATCAGCGGGTAGGCCGAGATGTCGCGCAGGTACTGGTCGAGGGACCCCTCGTCGAACGCGGACCGCTTGCTCAGGCGACCGTTGCCGATCGCCTTGCGGCGTGGCGGCGCGGGAGCGTCCGGCGGTTCAACAGGTGGAAGGTACGGATCGGTCACGCGACGGGGCTGGGGCGAAGGGCGAAAGCTAGCGGATCCGGCGCCCAAGGCGGGACCAACGGACATTGGTGAGCCAGGCCGCCCCGTCGGTCGAGTCCGGGGAGTAGCTGTAGTACACCACCAGCGGCTGGCCGCGAATGAGGGAATCCGAGACGAATCCCCAGTACCGGCTGTCGTACGAGTTGTCCCGATTGTCACCCAACATGAAGTAGTGCTTCGGGGGGACGACCAGGGGGCCCCAGTTGTCGCGCGAGGGCATGTAGGAGCGTTCGGCGTGCGCGGTCGCCACCAGGTGGTCCCGCTGCCACCGGAACTCCTCGCCTCCCGGGTCCGTGTCCGGCGCCTCGTGCGAGACATACTGCTCCTCCACCCGCACACCGTTCCGGATGAGTACCCCACTCTCCATCTGCAGGGTGTCGCCGGGCAGCCCGACCAACCGCTTCACGAAGTTCTTCGAGGGGTCGGGTGGGAACTTGAAGACGACGACATCGCCGCGGTCCGGCTGGCGCAGCGCCGGCAGCCGCTTGCCTGCCACCGGAAGTTCGGCCCCGTAGACCAGCTTGTTCACCAGGAGGAAGTCCCCCACGCGGAGCGTGCCCTCCATGGATCCGCTCGGGATCTTGAACGCCTCCATGATGAACACGTGGAGGAAGAAGAACATCAGGAGCGCGAGGACCAGGGAGCGGGCCCATTCCCACAGGAACGACCACGGGCGCCAGCGGCGGGTGTTGACGCGGGTGAGCGCCTCCGCCTTCTGCTCGGCCGTGACGACCAGGCCGGCCGTGTCGCTCGCGGCGCGCGCGCTCTCGCTCATGCGTCTGCCCGCGTGGAGCAGTGGGCGCCGATGTCCAACGCCGCCTGACGGGAGGCAGCGACCAGGGCGTCGGCAACGCGCGCGACCACCACCGTGTGCCGCCCTTCCGTCGCCACGGCCACCGCGCCGACGTCGACCCCCGCGGGAAGGGCCCGACGCCAGCGCGAGGCCAGGTCGGGCGTGCTTTCCGCGTGCAGGATCACGAGCTGCCCGGGGGTCGGGGCTGGCGGCGGGGGCGCCGCAGCCGTCGCGGCGCGGACGGCACCCCTAACTTCGCCGTGCTGACGTGTGCCGCCGCCGACGCGTTGCAACACGCGCCGCACCAAGGCGTCCCGATCGGCTGGGGTCACGTCCATAGGGAGGTGGCAATTAATGGCGTCCATTCCGGGGACGGAAGGGACCTATCCCGCGTACGTATCGATCTGCGCCCGCTGCAGTGCCCCGGAGTAATCCACGTAGCAGACCTTCGTCTCCGAGTAGAACTCATACACTTCCCACCCCCCTTCCCGGTGTCCGTTCCCCGTCTGCTTCACACCGCCAAACGGCAGGTGGGCCTCGGCGCCGATCGTCGGCGCGTTGATATAGGTGATGCCGTTGTCCAGCTCGGCCAGCGCACGGAAGGAGGTATGGACGCTCCCCGTGTAGACCGAGGAGGACAGCCCGTACTTCACCCCGTTGTTGACGGCGAACGCCTCGTCCGCGTCCCGCACCCGCACGACAGAAAGCACCGGCCCGAAGATCTCCTCCTGCTCGAGTCTCGACCCCGCGCGCACCCCCGAGAAGATCGTCGGCTCGAAGAAGTACCCGTGTTCCAGCCCTGCCCCTGAGGGACGCGACCCACCGACCTCCAGCCGCGCTCCCTCCGAACGACCGATCTCCACGTACCGCTCGACCTTCTTCCGCGACTCCTCGTGGATCAGCGGCCCAACGTCCGTCCCGGCCACCCGGCCGTCACCCAGACGCAAGGAACGCACACGATCCACCAGCATCCCCAGGAATCGGTCGTGGATCCCCTCCTGCAGGATGAGACGACTCGTGGCCGTACAGCGTTGCCCGGTCGTCCCGAATGCCCCCCACAGCACCCCCTCCAGCGCGAGGGAAAGGTCCGCGTCGTCCATGACGATCTGGGCGTTCTTGCCGCCCATCTCCAGCGAGAGACGCTTGTGCATCCGTCCGCAGGTCTCCCCGACCTTGCTCCCGGTCTCGGTGGATCCTGTGAACGAGATCACAGGAACCTGGGGATGTGCGACCAATGCCGCCCCCACGTCCTCCCCGAACCCGTGAACAAGCTGGATGACCTCCGGGGGAAGGCCGGCTTCCAGGAGCACCTCAACGAAGACGTGACCCGTGTGGGGGACATCCTCCGCCGGCTTGAACACGCAGGCGTTTCCGCACACGAGCGCCGGGAACATCTTCCAGGTGGGAATGGCGAGCGGGAAGTTGAACGGCGTGATGATCCCGCACACCCCGATCGGCCGGCGGTAGCTCATCGCCCACTTGTTCCGGAGTTCCGAGGGGACCGTGTGGCCAAAGAGGCGCCGTCCCTCGACGGCCGCGTAATACGCGGTATCGATCCCTTCCTGGACGTCGCCCCGCGTTTCGGCGAGCGGCTTCCCCATCTCGCGCGTCATGAGGTTGGCCAACTCTTCCTTGCGCGTCGTGAGGATATCACCCACCCGCCGCAGGATGTCGCCACGCAACGGCGCCGGCGTACGGCTCCACTGGGCAAACCCGCGCTGGGCGGAGGCCACCGCGCGCGCGACGTCTTCCGCGCCGGAGCGGGGAAAGCGCCCGATGAGGTCGCGCGTGTCCGCCGGGTTGCGATTCTCGAAGTAGGCAGCGGTCGTCGGCTCCACCCACTGGCCGGCAATGAAGTTCTTGAAGGTCGTCATGGAGATACGTGTCGGGTCGTGCCCGGCGCACCGTGGATCGGCACGCTCTAGGCGGTTATTCGCAGAGCCACACGGCGGGATGCGCCTCGGTCGGACGCGCGTACCCCACCCGTGGAAGGATTTCGTTCGCAGCCAGCAGGGCCCCCCACAGCACCAGCCCCAGCGCGACGAGGTGACCACGCGCCGAGCGATGGCGCCAGGTCCAGATGGCGGACCAGACGCCCGTGACGCTGATGAGCCCGGCCGCGGCCAGGTAGCCAAACAACGGAAGGCCGCACCGGGTGCCGTACGGCCAGAAGACGATCCCCACGCCGAGCGCGAGGGACAGCAGCAGGCGCAACATCACCCCGAGGGTCTTGGTGCTCGCCTGCTTCTCCACCGCCACGGCCTTGGCCGCCGGCGTCGGCGCGCCCTTGGCCGGGAGGAGCGCCTCATCCGAGATCGACTCGAGCTGCCGGTCGATCTTCTTCATTTCCTCTTCCCAGTTCTTGCTCACCCTTCACGCTCCAGGCTGTAGCGCTCGATCTTCTTGTACAAGTTGGACCTGGGCATGTCCACCGCGCGCGCCGTCTCGGACACGTTCCAGTTGAACGCCCGCAACTTGTGCAGCAGGTAGGCACGCTCAGCCGCGTCGCGGAACTCCTCGAACGTCGGCAGGTCGAGCAGTGCGCCTAACGGGGAACCATCCACCGGACGCGCCCCGGACAGGCGGGCCACGTCCGCCGCCGTGATCACCGGCCCCGAGGCGAGGATCAGCAGGCGCTCGATGGTGTTGCGCAGCTCGCGCACGTTCCCGGACCACTCGGCGTTCGCCAGGGCGTCCAGCGCGGTGGCATCCAGCGTCCGCACCGGCGACCCGTCGCGCTCCGAGAGGAGGTGGACGAAGTGGCGCGCGAGCTGCGGGA
>JAEUJL010000182.1 GCA_016794835.1 Gemmatimonadota bacterium
GGCTTTGACGTCGTCCTGTATGGCCGCCCGGAAGGGATGACCATCGAGCACTGCGTCCTCTCCGCCGCCTTTGACCGCGTGGCGACCACCTGTCGTGACCTGTGCGTGTCGAAGCACCGCACCGTGGAGTTGACGGACCCGGCCGGGTACACCTTTCCGGTGGCCACGGACTCGGCCTGTCGCAACCGGCTCCTCCACTCGCGACCGATCGAGGGGTCCGAGTTCGTCTCGGCGTTAGGCGCCGCGGGGATCGCGGGCTTCCAGTTGTTGTTCAACGTGCCGGGCGACGCGGTGGGGAGCGTCACCGCGGCCTATGCGGCCTGGATCGCCGACGCGGAAACCGTGCCCGGGACCCCGAGTCCACGCGAGCTGGTGGGGAGCGCCTTCACCCGCGGGCATTTCGTCCGCGCGGTCTGACGCGGCCTGGCATCGGACGCCGGGGCCTAACGGCGGCGCAGAGTGCCGGCCCGCCCGCCCCGGTCGCCTGACGCAGAGGCAGGGTGGCCCCCTTGTGGCACCCTAGCATTCCCGAGGCGGCGGGGCCGGCGTTGCCTCTGCGGGCCCCGCCCGTCCCGATGTTACATTCCCGCCAGAAGCCCTGAGATGCATCCCCGGCCGTCGGATCGCCGCTGGCAGTTGCCTCTCCGAACCCCGGCCACAACGTCACGATGGACGATTCCCAGTACTTCGAGGAGCAACACCTGCAGGTGCGCGACATGGTGCGCGCGTTTGCCCGTGAAGCGGTGGCGCCGGTCGCCGCCCGCTACGACGCCTCCGCCGAGTTCCCGTGGGAGAACATCGCCCGGATGGCCGACCTGGGGCTGCTCGGCGTCCCCTGGTCGGAAGCGCTCGGCGGGGCAGGGCTCGACCTGACCTCGTACATGATCGTGATCCACGAGCTGGCGCGCGTGGACGCGTCGCACGGCCTCACCGTCTCGGCCCATACCACCCTCGGGACCTCCCCCATCGTCCACTTCGGGACCGAGGCGCAGCGGCAGCGTTATGTCCCACTGCTGGCCTCTGGAAAGGTGATGGGCGGCTTCGGCCTCACCGAGGAAGGGGCGGGGAGCGACGCGGGTGGCACGCGCACCACCGCGGTCCGCAAGGGCGATCGCTACATCCTCAACGGATCGAAGCGGTTCATCACGCACGGCGGGGTGGGTGAGATCTTCGTGGTCACCGCCGTGACCAATCCCGAGGCCGGCACGCGCGGCATCTCCAGCTTTATCCTCACCAAGCGCAACGACGACCTCGCGCGCGCGACCCCGCATGGCATCGGCACGGATGCCTCGCTCCCCGCGATGCCTGGCTTTTCCTCGGGGCGCAAGGAAGACAAGCTGGGGTGGCGCGCGTCGGATACGCGTGAGCTGATCTTCCAGGACGTTGAGGTGCCGGCCGAGAACCGCCTGGGCGAGGAGGGGCAGGGATTCATCAACTTCATGCGCACCCTCGATGCCGGGCGCATCGGCATCGCCGCCCTCTCCCTCGGGATCGCCGAAGGGGCCTTTGAGGAGGCGCTGCGCTACTCCACCGTCCGCAAGCAGTTCGGCCAGCCCATCTCCAGCTTCCAGGGGGTGAGTTTCCAGCTCGCCGACATGGCGACGGAGATCGAGGCCGGCAAGCACCTCGTCTACCACGCGGCGCGAATGCTCCAGGAGGGCAAGTCAGTCACGAAGAGCGCGGCGATGGCCAAGCTGTTCTGCTCCGAGTTGGCCATGCGCGCCACGATCAAGGCAATCCAGGTCCACGGCGGGTACGGCTACACCAAGGAGTACCCGGTGGAGCGGATGATGCGGGATGCCAAGATCTGCGAGATCGGGGAAGGCACCAGCGAGATCCAGCGACTGGTGATCGCGCGCGAGTTGCTCCGGGAGATTGGTGCGTGAGCTATTCGCTCCTCGCCAAGCGACTCCGACTGCCGCTCGGCTTTCTCCTGGCGGGGGCGTACCTCGTGTTGGCACGGCCCAGCGCGAACGGCCTGCTGGTGGGTGGGGCCATCGCCCTGGTGGGCGTCCTGGTCCGCGCCTGGGCCTCGGGCCACATCATGAAGAACGACCGGCTCGCCACGGGCGGGCCGTATGCGCACACGCGCAATCCCCTCTACTTCGGTTCGTTCCTGATCAGCGCCGGCTTTGCGGTTGCCGCCCATTGGGCCCTGCTGCTGGTTGTGGCAGGCTTCTTCGCGCTGATCTATGTTCCGACCATGCAACGTGAGCGTGCCAACATCGCCGGGCGGTTTCCCGAGGCGTATGCCGCCTATGCGCGGAACGTCCCGATGTTCGTCCCGCGACTGACCCCGTGGCGGCCGGCGGATGCGACCGCGACGACCGGCTTCTCGCGTGCGTTGTACATGAAGCACGGCGAATGGAAGGCGGCGCTGGGATTCCTGGCGGCCCTCCTCGTGCTGGCACTCAAGCTCCAGTGGTCCTGGTGACCGGGAACAGTGTGTCGGCACCCCTGGTGTTCTTTCTGCGATGGCTCGCGCGACTCGCGGGCCTTCGCGTCTTCGTGTCACGTGCGCGGCGCCGCCGGACGGCGTCGAGGTGCGTGACCGGCACGATCGCGATGGACAGGGGGGCACATGCTCCCGATCGCCAGTCCCCGGACGGCCGCGCCCCCCAGGGGCGAACGGTCGTCCACCCGGCTGCGACGATCACCCCTCGCGGCGGGCCAGCATCCCACACGGCTCCTCGCGCGCACCTGGTTGGTGCCCCTTCGCGACGGACCTCACCCCATGGACCTGCCAGGCGTAGCCTCCTCGAGTCGCGAGGGCCGCGCATGGCCAGGGCAATAGATGAAGCGCGAGATCCTGATCAACTCCACCTCCCGGGAGACCCGGGTGGCCATCCTCGAGGACGACCAGCTGGTGGAACTGCTGGTCGACCGACCCGAGGCGCGCCGGATGGTCGGCGACATCTACCTCGGACGCGTCGAGGCCGTGCAGCCCGGCATCCAGGCGGCGTTCGTCGACATCGGCACGGAGAAGAGCGCGTTCCTGCACGCGTCTGACGTCGTCCCGGTCGATCCGGACGACGACGACGAAGACGAGGAAGACGACGACGACGACGGCCCCCCGACCGGCCGGCGTGCCAAGGCCCCGCCGATCCAGGACGTCATCAAGAAGGGCGACACGCTGATCGTCCAGGTCTCCAAGGAACCGATCTCCACCAAGGGGCCGCGTGTCACCGCGCAGGTGAGCCTGGCGGGCAGGTTCCTGGTCTTCATGCCCCACGCGTCCCGTGTCGGCGTCTCGCGGAAGATCGGCGAGCGGGCCGAGCGCCAGCGGCTGCGCGAGCAGGTGGAGTCGATGCTCCCGCCCAAGTCGGGCGGCGTGATCGTGCGCACCGTGGGTGAGGAAGCCACCGAGGACGCGTTCAAGCGCGAACTCGACATGCTGCTGAACACCTGGAAGAAGGTGAAGCGGAAGAACACCTTCGTGCGTGCGCCCGCATTGCTGCACCGCGAAACCAGCCTCACGCGCGGGATCATCCGCGATGTGTTCTCGACCAAGATCGAGAAGGTTGAGGTGGATTCCCGGCAGATCTACAACGAGATCGTCGAGTACCTCAAGGGATTCGCGCCGGAACTGGTCGAGCGGATTCACCTGTACGAGGGCAACGTTCCGCTGTTCGATCGCTCGGAGATCGAGACGGAGATCCGCGACCTGTTCAAGCGGCGGTGCGACTTGCCGTCCGGGGGCTACCTGATCATCGAGCCGACCGAGGCGCTCGTTTCCGTCGACGTCAATTCCGGGCGCTTCACGGGCAAGAAGGACCCCGAGAAGACCATCCTGCGCACCAACCTCGAGGCCGCGCGCGAACTCGCGCGCCAGATCCGCCTGCGCGATATGGGGGGGATCATCGTCGCCGACTTCATCGACATGGAGACCCGCAGCAACCGAGAGCGGGTGGTGCAGGAGCTCCGGGGGCACCTGAGCCGCGATCGCGCGCGGACCCGGGCGTTCCCCGTGTCCGACCTTGGCTTGATCGAGATGACCCGCCAGCGGGTCCGGCAGAGCCATTTTCAGTCGATGACCGGGCCGTGTCCGACCTGCCATGGGACCGGTCGCGTCTTCACCCCGGAAACCATCGTCCGCCGGGTCGAGCGATCGGTGAAACGCATGGGCGCCGAGGGGCGCAAGGAGCACGTCGTGGTCAAGTTGCACCCCGACGTCGCCTTCCACCTCCTCGAGACCGAGAAGGACTTCCTGAAGAAGCTGGAGCGGGTCGGTGGCTTTCCGGTCGAGCTGCGTGACGACCCCCTGCTGCGCCCGGACGAGTTCAAGCTGGTCCAGAAGGGGGCTGGCCGGGACGTGACCCAGCAGTACGCCGTGGTCTGATCCCCGCGGGGACCGGGCCCGTGCCCGGTCCCCTGTCTCCGGCCGGGGCCCCTCAGACCCCGGCGCACCAATGGGTGCAGCCGCGTTTTGCCGCCCCACTTGCCATTACCCCAGCCTACCCTCTAGCTTCTTGGGCTCGCATCTGCCCGATTTACCATGACTTACGCAATCATCCGGACTGGTGGCAAGCAGTTCCGGGTTGAGCCGGGGACGACGCTTCGTATCCCCTCGCTCCCCGGTGATGCCGGCACGTCCATCGAGTTCAACGAGGTCCTCCTCGGTTCCACCGGTTCCGAAGCGAAGGTCGGCGTGCCGACCCTCGCGGGCGCCCGCGTGACCGGCGAGATCGTCAAGCAGGGCCGCGACGACAAGATCATCGTGTTCAAGTTCAAGCGCCGAAAGAACTACGCGCGCAAGCAGGGCCATCGGCAGGGGTTCACCGAGGTCCGCATCAACGACATCACCCTCGGCTGAGCGAGGCTCTCTCCATGGCTCACAAGAAAGGCGTCGGCTCATCGCGCAACGGCCGCGATTCGAACCCGAAGTATCGCGGGATCAAGAAGTATGGCGGCGAGCGCGTGATCGCCGGCAACATCATCCTGCGTCAGTGTGGCACGCATTGGCATCCGGGCCGCAACGTCGGCCTCGGAACGGATTACACCATCTACGCGCTCGTCGCGGGAACGGTGAAGTTCGAGCACAAGGACAAGCGCCGCATGCGCGTCTCGGTGGAACCCGCCGCATAGCACCCGCGGCCCGAACAGCAGAAGCGCACCCCGTCCGGGGTGCGCTTTTCGTTTTCAGGGCCCC
>JAEUJL010000186.1 GCA_016794835.1 Gemmatimonadota bacterium
GTTCCTCGTCGTCAACCCGTGGGATGACACCGTGGTCGAGGGCGCGCATGCGGACACGGTGCGGTACCGCCTCGCCAGCGCGGATCCCACCTACAACGGGACAGCATCGTCCATGCTGCCGGTGACCATCACCGACAATGACGGGGCGCTCGCCGCGGACCTGGCGGTCACCCTGGTCAGCAGCCCGACGGCGGTCAATGCCAACCAGGCGTTCGCCCCGCGGTTCCGCGTGACGAACAATGGGCCGGCGACCTCGACCGGATCGACCTTCACCATCACGCCCATGGCGGGGCTGACCCTGCTGGCGAACCAGTCGACGGTCAGCTGCACATCGACGAGCGGGGTGCTCACGTGTACCGTGGGACCGCTGGCGTCCGGCGCCCAGGTGGAGTTCTTCCTGGAGGTGCGCGCCGGCGCGACCGGCAGCTACGGGAACACCGTGCGCATCACCGGGATGGAGGGAGACCTGGTACCGGCCAACAATTCGTTCACCTGGAACATCACGGTGAACTGACCACCAGGGGGCGAGCGCTCCATCGTCAATGGGCGCTCGCCGCCTGCGCCGGTCGCACGCGGCCAGAGTCCCGGGCTATTGTGCCATGCGCGGACGGATGGCACCCTCCGGGATGCCGACGAACATGAGGATGACCGGAGCAGTGCCGGCCGCACGACGCGCATGAGCGGGGGTGGCGCCCGCGGGGTTTCGCTGCGTCAGCGCGCGCTCGTGGTGATGCTGCCGGTGATCATGGCCGCCGGGCTGGCGTCGCGTCGCTGGCCCGCGGTGTTGCCGGGGGTGGTGGCTGCCTATGCCGGCGATGTGCTCTGGTCCGTGATGGTCTACGTGTTGGCGGCCCTGGTGTGGCCGACGCTTCCGCCTCGCGTGATTGCGCTTCGAGCGCTCGCGATCGCGTGGACGGTTGAACTGAGCCAGGCCGTCCACCTCCCCTGGCTCGACGCGCTACGTCGACATCGCATCGGTGCGTTGGTGCTCGGGCAGGGTTTTCTCTGGAGTGACCTGTTGTGTTACACCGGTGGGATCGCGGTGGCATTCCTGTTGGACCGGGGCTGGCAGCGGCGCGCGAGGTCCGGCGGTGCCAACGAGCGCGGGGAAACGCGGTAGTCGGGGCGTCCTGCCGGAGGCGTGCGCGCGAGCGACCCGGCAGGAGCTGCCGCACCGATCGCGCAACGTGTTGTCCACCAACGACTACCGAAAATCGGGCGGGGTGGCCCGCGAGCTGCACGCTCACAGGTCGATTGCCTCCCCGACCTGGTGGGTGTCCCGATGCGTACGTGGTTCCTTGTCCCGCTTCTGACTGCGGCAGCTTGTGCCGATGCCCCGACGAGCGTCCGCCCGGACGCTGAGGGGGACCGGATCGTCGTGACCAACGACGAGGCGTTGCTCGCTGAACGGGTTCAGTCGACCGGAGGAGTGGATGTCCCCATCCTGGGCACCCCGGGTGCGGGTGTCCTGCTCCGGTCCGTCGCGGACACGAACCCCAAGTTCACGTTGCACGCGCTCGTGCGTGCACCGTCGGCGGCGGGTCGTTCGCTCCTGGCCACGCACGTGGCGCTGCGCGGCGAATACGCCTACGTCTCGTACATGACGCTTGGGGAGACGGCGCTGGGCGCGGTGGAGGTCTTTGACATCAACGACCCGACCAACCCGCGCCTGGTGTCCCAGGCATTGTTAAGCAACACGGATGTCACCGCGTTGGCCGTGGACGGGAACCATGTGTATCTCGCGACCGCGTCCCACGATGGCAAGTTTGCGGAGCCGGCGGTGCTGGAGCGGCTGCAGCTGCAGGGGGGCAAGCTCACGAACAAGTCCGACCGCGTCGCTGTTCCCTCGTTTGTGGCGACGGGGGTGGCCGTGACGGGCGGGCAGGTCTACGTGACGTCGGGGTCCGGGGGGCCGGGACTGGGCGGGCTCACCGCCTTCTCGCGCAGCAACCTGTCGCGCGTCAAGACCGACCTCTTTGCCGATGCGCGTGCGGTGTCGAGTCCCCAGGGCTCATACCTCGCCGTGTCACAGGGGAGTCCCGCCCGGTTGCGCATCTACGACCCGAGTTCGCTCGCCCTGACGGCGACGGTGCCCCTCAGCGGCGGGTTGCTGCCGGACTCCAAGTCGGCCGTGACCCTGGACGGCGACTGGGCCTTTGTCGCCGCGGGGGACGGCGGTGTGCAGGTGGTCGACATGTCGCGCGGGGCCCTGAGCGGGACATTGCCGCGTCCCGCGGTGCCCCCCGGCTTTCCGGCGGCCCACGAGCATGTCACCAACGCCGTCACCGTGATGCAGGACATCGTGCTGACCGCGGATGGCGCCGGCGGCGTGTCGGTGGCCGTGAGCGACCACAAGCGCCGGCGGTCGGGTGAACGCGTGGCCGTCCAGGCGTTAGGCAGGTTGGGGCTCAATGGATCCGCGAACTTCGTGGCGGCTGGCAACACCGCCCTGTTTGTCGCGACGGGGGCCGGTGGGCTCCAGATCCTCACGATCCGATAGCCACACCGATCCCCCCAGCTGCCATGCCACCACAGCCAGTGCGCGGCGCACGCCGATCAGCGGGCCCCGCGCGTGACGAGCACCGGGGCCCGGGCCTGGGCGAGGACCTGGCGCGTCGTCGAGCCGAAGACGGCGAGGTCCATCCCCTCCGTCCCCTGCGCGCCCATGACGAGCAGGTCCGCCCCCTCGGCGTCCGCGTGTTCCAGGATGCGGCGATGGGGGCGGCCCACGGCCACCACGCCCTGCACATCGACCCAGGATCGATCGACCTGGTCGAGCAGTCCCGCGAGCCGGACACTCGCCTGGTCCTTGAGGCTGGTGCGAAACCCCTCCAGGTCGAGGCGGCCCGCCGCGATCACCTCGCCCTCGGGGTACCACTCGATCGCGTGAAGTAGCCGGAGCGTGCCGTTCGCCTGGCGCGCCAGGTCGAGGGCGATGTCGAACGCCGCGCGCGCCGATGGCGAGAAGTCCATGGCGCAGACGATGTGACGAAAGAGCGCGTGCGGGCGCGCGGTCGCATGGGGCGGGACCACCAGCACCGGGCACGGCGCGTGGGCCAGGACCCGTTCGGTGACCGAGCCGTGGACCAGGCGGTCGAAGCCGCTGCGGCCGTGAGTGCCCATCACGATCAGGTCGGCCCCGATCCGCTCGGCGTGCTCCACGATGCGCGGCGCGGCCTTGCCCGCCACGACCGTGACGTCAAAGGCCACACCTTCAAGTGCTTCCTGCACATGCGCCTTGACGTCGTCGTCAGGCGCCTCGCGATCCGCAGGGCGCGTGGGAAGTGCCGCCGTCTCCGACAGGCTCGGATGCTCGTCGAGGAGCGACGACGTCACGTGGAGGACGGACACGCGTGCCCCGTACCACCGGGCGAGTTGGGCGGCGTGTGCGAGCGCGGGGAGCGAGAGCTCGCTGAGATCCGTCGGGCAGACGATGGTGGTGAAGGAGATCATGGGTCTGGTCCTCGCGCGATGCGGCCAGGGGATCCGGGCATGCCAATCGGTATCGATATCTGACGTGCCCCAGCCGATGGCGCCGTCAGGGACCGCGAACCGCACTGGAAAGGAACCCCTGACCGGGGGTGGGTGACGCCGGGACGTGTCATGGGCTAGTGGCTGCACTGGAGGCAATGCACGGCATCGTCCGGTGCGCTCGCATCGTCCGCGGCCCACCGGTACATTCGTCGCCGCGTTCCTCAACGACAGGGTATCACCGTGAACCACACGCTTCGCTCCGGCCTCGTAATTGCCGCCCTCCTCATCGGCGCCCTTCCCGCAGAAGCCGCGGCGCAAGCTCCCGATGCACGCGCCACGGTGATCGCGCTGGCCGACTCGGCCCTCGTGGCCATCACACGCGGCGATGTCGTGGCGTTGACCGACCTGATGGTGCCCGAGGCTGTGATGTTTCCGACGTCCACCAGGGAAGGGGTGACCACGTACCGGGCGCGCTCGCGCGAGTCCCAGCGTGGGTCGCCGATCCAGGGGGTCGTCGAGCGTGGCTTTCGCCCTGAGGCGATGGTCAACGGCGGGGTCGCCATGGTCTGGCTCCCGTACGATCTCTACCGCAACGGGAC
>JAEUJL010000881.1 GCA_016794835.1 Gemmatimonadota bacterium
CCGGGCGCTCGGTTCGGCCCGCGGGATCCTGCCGGACCAGGGGCCCATCGGGGTCTTCATTCACCACAACACCCTCCACGCCCTCCAACACCTCCCGTTCCACGAGGGGGTCGCGGAGGGCGCGCGTTTGACGGGCGCGCGCCCCTACCTGTCGGTCGACGAATTCCGGACCGCGTGGGCGCGCGGTCGCATCACGGCACCGGACCTCGACGAAGCCCTCGGCCGCTTCGTTGGATCGCAGGCCGACGAGCCCGCGGCGCTGGGCCTCAGGCGCTTGGCGCTCTGGCGGATGATCCTATTGCACGATCCCGAGCAGCCGGAACCCGCGGGGACCGCGTATCGACTCGGGCTCGCCGGTGAGGCGGACCGCTGGGCGGCCTGCCTCGGGGCGGCCGCTCGCCGCGGCTCACACCCTCCGGAACGCCCGGCGATCGACCGTCATCATGAGGCGTTCCTGGCGCTCGAGCATCCGGGAACGGATGCCACCGTGCACCGCGAGCTGATTCGCCTGACGAGCGGCTTCCTGGACCGGGGGCAGGCGCTGGGGGCGATGCCGGGCCGGGAGGAAGGCTTTCTCGCGGCCGTGGCCGCCCTGTATGCGGCCGCGCCGACCTCCCCCCGCGGTGCCCCGGGGACCGGCGACGATTTCGCGGGGCTGCACAGCGCCGGACGCAGCGCGCGCCAGGTCGTGGAGGAATGCCTGCTGGCGTTAGGCGTCGGGCCCGAGGACCAGGAGGCCTTCGTTCGCTCGACCCTGCTTGCGCTGCCCGGCTGGGCCGGGATGTTCAGCCGCCTCGAGGCCCACCCGGAAGAGGGACTGCCGGGGATCCCGTATCGACTGGAAGATTACCTCGCCGTCCGGTTGGTGATCGAACGGCGGGCCGTGGCTGCCGCGGCGCGCGCGCTGGGGGTGACGCCAGACCTCCAGGCGCTCCGTGCCCTGGTTCCCGCGGCGGCGGCCAATACCGGCGACATGCTGGCCGCTCGCCTTCATGCCCTCACGACGGCGGCCGGCTGGAGCACCGAGCGCGTCGCCGCCCTGCAGGCCCCGGAAGTGGAAGCGCTCGTCCGCGACCTAGAGGCGTTTCCGATGCTGGCACGCCGCCGCGTCTGGCAGGAGGCGTACGAGGGGTGGTACCGACGGCACGTCCTCGATGCGCTCGCGGCCCGGCGCGCGCTGGGGCCGCGCGCGCGCCCGGCCCGGCCGGAGGCGCAGTTCGTCTTTTGCATCGACGAGCGGGAGGAATCGATCCGCCGGGCGATCGAGGAGCAGGGCCCCGCCCTCGAGACCTTTGGCGCCGCCGGCTTCTTTGGTGTCGCGATCGACTTCCGCGGGTTGTATGACGCCGAGCCGGCCGCGCATTGCCCCGTCGTGGTGGTCCCCGACCACGAGGTCCATGAGGCGCCGTTGTACACGGCCGCGGGATGGGACGCGGCGCGGCGACGCATGCGCCAGGGGTGGCATGCCGTGCACCGGGTCGCGCATCGCCGGTCGCGCACGTTGCTGGGTGGCGCGCTCCTCTCCTTTGCCCTCGGCCCCGCCGCCGCGGCGATGGCGATGGCGCGCGTGGCCTTCCCGCGCGCGTCGTTAGGCGCCTTCCACCGCTGGCGCAACCGCCTGCTCCCGCGCCCCGCGACGCGCCTCGCGGCCGTGCGTGCCTCCGGGGAGTCCCGGTCGGACCGCGGCAAGTGGCTGGGGTTCACGCTGGACGAAGCGGCCGATCGGGTCGCCGGCACGCTGCGCAACATCGGCCTGACCACGCAGTTCGCGCCCATCGTGGTGGTCCTCGGCCATGGGTCCACCTCGCTCAACAATCCCCATGAGTCCGCGCACGACTGCGGGGCCTGTGGCGGCCGACGCGGTGGTGCCAATGCCCGCCTGTTCGCCGAGATGGCCAATCGCCCGGCGATTCGCGAGGCCGTGGCCGCCCGCGGGATCGTCATCCCGGCGGACACCTGGTTCGTCGGCGCCCTGCACGACACGGCCGACGACGGCGTGCAGTACTTCGACGTCGACGTGCTGCCCCGCGAAAGCTATCTCTCGTTTGGGCGGGCCGACCTCGTCCTGCAGCGCGCACGCGAACTGAGTGCCCAGGAGCGGTGTCGCCGCTTTGAGCACGCGCCGCTGGGGATCAGCCCGGCCGATGCGCTGGACCATGTGGAGGACCGGGCGTCCAGCCTGGGGCAGCCGCGACCCGAGTACGGGCATTGCACCAACGCGGCCGCCATCGTCGGGCGCCGTGAGCTCTCGCGCGGGGTGCACCTCGACCGCCGGGCCTTCCTGATCAGCTACGATCCGTCCATCGATCCCGAGGCGGCCATCCTGGAGCGGGTGCTCGCGGCGGTTGGACCAGTCGGCGCGGGGATCAGCCTGGAGTACTACTTCTCGTCGGTGGACAACGAGGTGTATGGGTGCGGCACCAAGCTGCCACACAACGTCACCGGCCTCGTCGGGATCATGAACGGGCACCACAGTGACTTGCGCACCGGCTTGCCGCTGCAGATGGTCGAGCTGCACGAGCCCGTTCGCCTCCTGTTGATCGTCGAGGCGACGCCGGAGGCCCTGCTGAAGGTGGCGGGCCGCCAGGCCGAAGTGCGCGAGCTTGTGGTCAATGAGTGGGTGCAGCTGGTGAGTGTCGATCCGGTGACCGGGGCCATGCATCACTTCCGCGATGGCGGCTTCGTCCCGTATACGCCCGGCAGCACCTCGACCCCCACGGTGCAGCGCTCGATCGAATGGCATGGGCAGTCCCGCGAGTATGTGCCCCCGGCCATCACCCTGGCCGCCATCCGCGAGGAGGCCGTGACGCATGGATAGGCTCCTTCCGGTGGCCTTTGGCCTGGCGATCCTGGCGCCGCTCCTCGCCTCGTTGGCGCTCGGGCTGCGCATCCTCGTCGCGGATGCATGGATCACCGAGCGCCTCGTCACACGCGTGATCCGGTTGGCGCTGCTCGGCTCGTTCGCCGGATCGGTTGTCGTTGCCGCCCTGCACGTGGGCATGGTTGGCCCAGCGGTGAGCGGCGAGGTGGATTTCGGGAGCTGGGTGGCGATCGGATCCTACGAAGTGCCCGCCGTGCTGTTTGTGGACCACGTGGCGGTCGCCTTTTCGCTCCTTGGGGCCGCGATGACCGGCCTGGTGGCCCGGTTCTCCGTGACCTACCTGCACAAGGAGCCGGGCTTCACGCGGTTCTACCTGCTGCTCGGGCTGTTCGCCTCCGGCACGCAGCTCGTTGCCTTCGC
>JAEUJL010000200.1 GCA_016794835.1 Gemmatimonadota bacterium
GTCACGGCGGCATATCTCCTGGCCCTGGACCCGGACCGCATGCTCGCCTTCTACAGGGAACGGGCGGGGCTGCCTCCCAAGGCGGCGGGGTACACGGGCTGGGACGGTGGCGGCCGCAACCTCACGGGCCACATCGCCGGGCATCACCTCTCGGGGGTGTCGCTCATGTACCGGGCGACCGGCGATGCGCGCTTCAAGCAGCGCGCGGACTACCTCGTCAGTGAGCTGGCGCTGGTCCAGCGCAAGAACGGCGACGGATATGTCGGCGCGCTGGAGGGGCTGCGCGAGGCCTTTGCCCGGGTCTCACGCGGGGAGATCAAGTCCGGGGGATTCGACCTGAACGGGCTCTGGTCGCCGTGGTACACGCTCCACAAGACCTATGCCGGGCTGCGGGATGCCTATCGCCATGCCGGCAGCGCGCTGGCGTTGCGCGTGGAAATCGGGTTCGCGGCGTGGGCGGAGCGCGTCATCGCCCCGCTGACCGACGCGCAGGTGCAGCAGATGCTGCTCACCGAGTTTGGCGGGTTGAGCGAGGTGTTTGCCGACCTCTACGCGGACACCGGCGATGCGCGCTGGCTGCGCCTCTCCAACCGTTTTGAACATCACGCGATCACGCAGCCCCTCAAGCGGCACCAGGACAACCTCTCGGGCAAGCACGGCAACTGCCAGATCCCCAAGCTGATCGGCTCCGCCTCACGCTACGCCTACACGGGAGAGATGGAGGACATCGTCGCGGCGTCGTTCTTCTGGGATCGTGTCGTGCGCCACCACAGCTACGCCAGCGGCGGCCATGGCCTGAATGAGTACTGGGGGCAACCCGACGTGCTCGCCCCGCGGGTCGACGGGCGCGCCGCGGAGACGTGCAACGTCTACAACATGCTCAAGCTGACGCGCCGGCTCTTCTCCCTGCGCCCGGATGCCGCCTACGCGGACTTTCATGAGCGCGCGTTGTTCAACCACATCCTGGCGTCGATCGATCCTGCAGACGGGAGCACCTCGTACATGGTGCCCGTCGGCCGGAGCGAACAACAGGAATACCAGGACATGCAGCGGGACTTCACCTGTTGCGTGGGCTCGGGCATGGAGAGCCACGCGATCCACGCCGACGGTGTCTGGTACGAGTCCAGCGACACGGTGTGGCTCAACCTGTTCGTGCCCTCGATCGCCCGGACCACGCTGGGCAACGCCGAGTGGGCGCTCGAGACCGACTTCCCGGACGGCGATGCCGCATCCATCCGGGTCACCCTCCCCACGCCTCGCACCTTTACGCTCAAGGTCCGGCGCCCGCACTGGGCGGGGGACGCCTTCCAGGTGCAGGTGAACGGAACGACGATCGCCCAGCCCGCCCTGGCCACCCTCAGCGACCCCGTCGCGGGCGGCCGTGCGGGCGGGCCCGGCAATGAAGCCACGGCACCGGTGAGTACCTACGTGGCGATCACGCGCGCCTGGCGCACGGGGGACACCGTCACCCTCCGCCTCCCCAAGACACTCCACCTGGAGCCCACCCCGGACGACGCACGGGTCACCGCCGTCCTCTGGGGACCCCTGGCCCTTGCCGGTGACATGGGCCCACGCATCGCGCGCACGGACGAGAACGCACAGACAACACCGCGACTGCCGGCGCCGATCCTGGTCGCCCCCACCCGCGAGGTGCGCGACCTGGTCGTCTCCACGGAAACACCGGGGAACTTCCTGATCCGCGGGGCCGCCCGTCGCTCGGACGACGACGCCCCGGCGCCGGATGTAGCCCTCACCCCGTTCTATCGCACGCACCGCCGGCGCTACGCCCTGTACTTCGACCTGATGACCCCCGGCCAGTACCAGGATTCGCTGGCAGCGCAGCGGGCCGCGCGCGACGCCACCGCGCGGCTCGAGGCGAATACCATCGGGACGGTGGTGGTCGGGAACCCGGCGTCCGAGCAGGCCGCGAACTACCGCAGTGAGCCATCCGACCGCGCCATCGCGCGCAACGAGGGTCGCACCCAGCGCAATGGCACCGGATGGTTCTCCTACGACCTGCCCGTACAGGGGAACACCCCAATGTCCGTGGTCGTCACCCATTTCGTCGAACCGGGGCTTCCCGCGCAGCTCGGCCCATTCGACATCCTCGTGGACGGCACCAGCGTGGGCCCGTACGTGCCGAACCACTCAGCCTCGGGCTTCTACCGCGTGACGTACGAGCTCCCCGCACCGCTCACGCAAGGCAAGAGCGCCGTGACCGTGCGCTTCCAGGCCACCGGGAGCGGGCGCATTGCGCCGGTGTACGAGGTCCGCAGCGTGAAGCGTTAGGCGGCAGACCGGATGTCATCTCCCTGGAGCCGCAGCCTGGCCGCCTGGTGCCTGCTGGCCCCGGCGCTGGCGGCCGCACAGCCCCAGGCGCGCGGGGCGGCCGCCCGGCCGCCAGCCAGTGCGCCCTATCGCGATGCCCGGCGCCCCATCGACGTGCGCGTCCGCGACCTGCTGGGGCGCATGACGCGCGAGGAGAAGTTCTGGCAGTTGTTCATGGCGCCCTGGGACTCCACCGACGCCCCGGGATCGCTGGCGCACGGGATCTTTGGCCTCCAGGTGCGACTCGCGGGCCCGCCCGCCGACGTCGTGCGACGTCAGGTCGCACAGCTCAATGCCCTGCAGCGCACCCTCGTCGAGGAGACCCGGCTCGGCATCCCCGGCCTCATGTTCGAGGAGGGGCTGCATGGCCTCCTCGCGCCCCAGGCCACCGTGTTCCCCCAGGCCATTGGCCTCGCCGCGACCTGGGACACCGCCCTCGTCCACCGCGTGGGCACCGCGATTGCCCGCGAGAGCCGGAGTCGCGGGATTCGCGACTTGTTGTCCCCGGTCCTGAATGTCGCCAGCGACGTGCGCTGGGGCCGGACGGAGGAGACGTACGGCGAGGACCCGTGGCTGGCCTCACGCCTGGGCGTCGCCTTTGTCTCCGCCATCGAGCGCGCCGGCGTCGTCACGACCCCCAAGCACTTCGTCGCCAACGTCGGCGACGGGGGACGCGACAGCTACCCGATCGAGGTCAACACGCGCCTCCTCGAGGAACAGTACTTCCCGCCGTTCCGGGCGGCGATCGCCGAGGGTGGGGCCCGCTCGGTCATGAC
>JAEUJL010000204.1 GCA_016794835.1 Gemmatimonadota bacterium
ATGGACGCGGCCCGCACGGTGATCGAGGAAATCAAGAAGCGCGTGCCAATCTGGAAGCGCGAGCATTACGTGGATGGGACTCGTGAATGGGTGGACCCCACGAAGTCCGTCGCGCACCCGGGACAGGGGGACCGATGAACGCAGCGCTGAAGGACCAGTTCGGGCGAAGCATCGAGTACCTGCGGATCTCGGTCACGGATCGCTGCAACTTCCGGTGCCAGTACTGCATGCCCCTCGAGGGACTGCAGTGGCTCCCCAAGCGCGACATCCTGTCCTACGAGGAGATTGCGGCCATCGTGGGGCAGCTGGCCCCGCTCGGGCTGCGGAAGCTCCGCATCACGGGCGGCGAACCGACCATCCGCCCGGACCTCGACGCGCTGGTGCGTCAACTGAAGGCGATCCCAGGTATCAGCGACATCGCGCTGTCAACCAACGGCGTGCGGCTGCCGCAGTTGTCCCGGGACCTGGTGGCGGCCGGGCTCGACCGGGTCAACATGAGCGCGGACTCGCTGCGCCCGGATCGCATCGTCGCCATCGCGCGCCGCAACCTGGAGTTTGATCCGGTCGCCGCGCTCGTCGCGGCCGAGGCCGCGGGTCTTGGCCCGCTCAAGATCAACGTGGTGGTGATGCGTGGGGTCAACGACGACGAGGTCGTCGATTTCGCGCGGCTGACCCTCGATCGTCCCTGGCACGTCCGGTTCATCGAATTGATGCCGGTGGGCGACCTCCGCGACGTGACCGACGCCCACGTCGTGCCAAGCGAGGAAGTCCTGCGTCGCATCGCGACGCTCGGGCCGCTGACCCCGACGGCGGGGCCGAAGGGGAATGGACCGGCGGCCTACTACACGCTGGACGGGGCGCGCGGCACCGTGGGGGTGATCACCCCGATGACCCACACGTATTGCGGCTCCTGCAATCGGGTGCGCCTAACGGCCGACGGCCGCCTGCGGACCTGCCTGTATGGCGATCACGAGGTCGACCTGCGCACACCACTCCGGGCCGGTGAGCCCCTGGAGCCGCTCTTTCGCCGCGCCCTGGAGAACAAGCCCAAGGAGCACTTCCTCCTGGAGCGCCGCGTAGGCGGGCTGCGGGCCCTCAGCGAGGTTGGGGGCTGAGGCGATGACGGGCCGATACTTCCGGAGATGACCGGCGGCCAGCCCCCGTCGCCTCGATTACCTTATCCAGACCACACTCGAACTCTTTCACTTACACATGGTCAACAAGATCACGGTCGTCGGCGCCGGGAACGTCGGCGCCACCGCGGCCCAGCGCGTGGCAGAAAAGGAACTCGCCCGTCAGGTCGTCCTGGTCGACATCGTCGAGGGGGTCCCCCAGGGCAAGGGACTCGATCAATGGCAGTCCGCCCCGATCGAGCTCTACGACTCGCGGGTGATCGGCACCAACGGCTACGACGAAAGCGAGAACTCCGACATCGTGATCATCACGGCCGGTATCGCCCGGAAGCCCGGGATGTCGCGTGATGACCTCATGAACACCAATGCCGGGATCGTCAAGGCGGTCTCCGAGCAGGTCGCCCGCACCTCGCCCAACGCGATCGTGATCGTGGTCTCCAACCCGCTCGACGTGATGTGCTACGTCGCGAAGCAGGTGACGGGGTTCCCGCGTGAGCGCGTGCTCGGGATGGCGGGGGTGCTCGATACGGCCCGCTACCGCGCGTTCCTCGCCGAGGCGATGGATGTGTCGGTCCGGGACATCCAGGCCATGGTGCTTGGCGGCCACGGCGACACGATGGTGCCGCTCATCTCCTACACGACGGTCAGCGGCATTCCCGTGACGCAGTTGCTGGAGCGCAGCGCGCTCGACAAGATCGTCGATCGCACGCGCAACGGTGGCGCGGAGATCGTGAGCTACCTCAAGACGGGCTCGGCGTACTACGCGCCGTCTGCAGGTGCCGTGCAGATGGCGGAAGCCATCGTCTTCGACCACAAGCGCATCCTGCCGTGCGCCGCGTGGCTCGAGGGGGAGTACGGCATGTCCGGCCTGTTCCTCGGCGTGCCCTGCAAGCTCGGGCGCAACGGGCTCGAGAAGATCCTCGAGGTCGAGCTGACTCCCGCGGAGCGCGTGGCGCTCGGCAAGAGCGCGGAGGCCGTGCGCGAGCCGATGGGCAAGCTGTCCATCTGACCTTCACGTTCGCCTGAAGAGATGAGTGCTTCCATGCAACCGGCGGCGGGCATTGCCCGTCCGCCGGCGGGACGCGTCCGCCGGTTCTGGGACTCGACGGTGGGCAAGAAGGTCGTGATGGCCGTGACCGGACTTGGCGGGATCGGGTTCGCGTTGGCGCACATGGCCGGCAACCTCCAGATGTTCGTGCCGACGGCGCCCGCCCAGGCCATGCACGAGTATGCGGTGGGCCTTCGCACGCTCGGCCCGCTGCTGTGGGTGGCGCGCGCCGGCCTCGTGGCCATGGTGGTGCTGCATGTCGTCGCGGCACTGCAGCTCACCGCGCGCAATCGCGCCGCCCGGCCGGCCGCGTACGGCCGCAAGGAACACCACACCTCAACCCTCGGCGCGCGCACCATGCGCATCGGGGGCCTCGTGCTGGCCGCGTTCATCGTCTTCCACATCCTGGACATGACGCTGGGCGTCGGGCATCCGCAGTTTGTGCACCTGGATCCGTACAACAACCTGCGGATTGGCTTCCAGCGCTGGTGGGCCGTGGCCTTCTATGTCGTGGCCGCCGGCCTCCTCGGACTGCACCTCTTTCACGGCGCGTGGGCGTCGTGGCGGACCCTGGGCCTGCGACGCCCTTCGGATCGCCCCCTCCATCGCAACGTGGCCATCGGCATTGCGCTGTTGGTATCCCTTGGCCTGGCGGCTGTCCCGCTGGCCGCGGCCCTTGGCGCCTTCGCGCCGGACGCCGTTGTCATGACCGAGACTGCCCCATGACCCTCGACGCTCGCATACCCTCGGGGCCGATCGCCCAGAAGTGGGACAAGCACAAGTTCGAGATGAAGCTGGTGAACCCGGCGAACAAGCGGAAATACCACGTCCTCGTGGTGGGTTCCGGGCTCGCCGGCGCCTCGGCAGCCGCCACGATGGCCGAGCTGGGCTACCAGGTCTCGTGCTTCTGCTTCCAGGATTCCCCCCGCCGCGCGCACTCCATTGCGGCCCAGGGCGGGATCAACGCCGCCAAGAACTACCAGAACGACGGGGATTCGATCTACCGCCTGTTCTACGATACGGTGAAGGGTGGGGACTTCCGGGCGCGCGAAGCCAACGTGTATCGCCTCGCGCAGATCTCGGTGAACATCATCGACCAGTGCGTCGCGCAGGGGGTGCCGTTCGCGCGTGAGTATGGCGGACTGCTGGCCAACCGGTCGTTCGGCGGCGCGCAGGTGTCCCGGACCTTCTACGCGCGCGGACAGACCGGGCAACAGCTCCTGCTGGGGGCATACCAGGCCCTCGAGAAGGAGATCGCGCGCGGTGGCGTGCGCATGTATCCGCGCACCGAGATGCTCGACCTGATCCTCGTGGGTGGGCGGGCGCGCGGGATCGTCGTGCGGGACCTGGTCTCCGGCAAGATCTCCTCCCATGTGGCCGATGCCGTGATCCTCGCGACCGGTGGCTATGGGAACGCCTTCTACCTGTCGACGAACGCCAAGGGCTCGAACACCACGGCCATCTGGCG
>JAEUJL010000452.1 GCA_016794835.1 Gemmatimonadota bacterium
CGCCGCCACCGGTTGCGCAGCGCGATCGCGACCGACTTCTTGGCGGCGTGCTGCCCGACGATGTAGCGATCGAGCTCGGCGACGATCTGCCGCGGGGTGAGGTCGGCGAGCCGCGCGATGGCGGCTTCGGTCTGGCGGGATGGCATGATCAGGCGCTCGGCTCGACGACGGTGATGTGCTGGTTCGTGTAGATGCAGATCTCGCCGGCGATGTGGAGCGCCTGGCGGACCACCTCCGCGGGCGGGAGAGTGGTGTGGGCGACGAGGGCGCGGGCCGCGGCGAGCGCAAAGGAGCCGCCCGAGCCGATGGCGAGGATCCCGTCATCCGGCTCGATGATGTCCCCGGTCCCCGACAGCAGGAACGAATGGTCGCGATCGGCCACGGCGAGCAGCGCCTCCAGGCGACGCAACACGCGATCACTGCGCCACTCCTTGGCGAGCTCGACGGCGGCCTTGGGCAGGTTGCCCGGGTAGCGATCGAGCTTTTCCTCGAACTTCTCGAAGAGGGTGAACGCATCGGCGGCGGCGCCGGCAAAGCCGGCGAGCACGCGGCCGCCGGCCAGGCTGCGGACCTTTTGTGCGTTGGCCTTGGTGATGGTGTTGCCCATCGTCACCTGGCCGTCGCCGCCCAGGGCCACGCGCCCGTCGCGGCGCACGGAGAGGATGGTGGTGGCGTGAAAGGTCGTCATGGAGGACTCGTCAGGCACGGGGGTGGGCCTTGCGGTAGGTCGCCTTGAGGCGCTCGATGCTCGTGTGCGTGTAGATCTGCGTCGTGGACACGGAGGCGTGGCCCAGCAACTCCTGGACGGCCCGCAGGTCCGCGCCGGCATCGAGCAGGTGGGTGGCGAACGAATGGCGGAGGGAGTGCGTGCTCAGGCCGTCGGCATCACTCACGCGGTCCAGGAAGCCGTCGACGACCTGCTGGATCCCGCGATGGCTCAGCCGCTTGCCGGTGCGCGACAGGAAGAGCGCGGCCCGGTCGGCCGCCTTCCCCCGCAGGCGCACGAGTTCATCGCGTTTCGCTTCGTAGTTGCGCAGGGCGCGCACGGCGGGTGTCCCGAATGGCACGATCCGCTCCTTGCGCCCCTTCCCGCGCACCTTGAGCTGCTGGCCGAGCAGGTCCACGTCCGTGCGGTTGATCCCCTGCAGCTCCGACAGCCGGATCCCCGTGGCGTAGAACAGCTCGAGGATCGCCAGGTTGCGCACGTCGTTGAATGCCCCCTCCATCGCGCGCGCGGTCGCGGCATCGAAGAGGCGATCGGCCTGCGCGCGGTCGAGGTACTTCGGCAGGTACCGCTCGAACTTCGGGGCACGCACCGCCCGCGCGGGGTTGGCCTCGGCCAGGTCCTCGCGCTGCAGGTAGCGATAGAAGGTGCGCAACGCGGACATTGCGCGCGCCATCGACCGCTGCGACAGGCCGCGCTTCTTGAGCCACGCCAGAAAGCCGCGCATCGCCAGGCGATCCACCGACGTGAAGAAGGTGTCGCCGTCCTGCCCCTGCGTGCCGAGGTACTCGCTAAAGAGCGTGAGGTCGTGCATGTAGGCCGCGACCGTGTGCGGGGAGAGGTCGCGTTCACTCGCGAGGTGCCGCAGGAAGCCAGCCACTTCCTCGCGTGGCGCGGGGGCGTCGTCGGTCATGCGCGGGTGGGGGCGCCGCACACCGCATCGCGCCAGGCGCCCAGCGCGGTCATCGAGCGGGCGGCGAATGCCTCGCGCTTGAGGCGCTTGTCCTTCACCGGTGACGCAAGGTCATCCAGCAACCCGAAGTTGGCGTTCATCGGCTGGAAGTGCTTCGGGTCCGCCTCCCGCAGGTAGCGGTAGAGCGCGCCGAGCATCGTCTCGACCGGGGGGCAGGCCGGGAGCTCACCCGCCAGGAGGCGCGCCATGTTCACCCCGGCCAGCAGGCCGGTGGCGGTGCTCTCCGTATATCCCTCGACCCCCGTCAACTGCCCCGCGAACAACAGGCGGTCATCGTCGCGCGCCGACAGGTGCGGCGTGAGAACCGCCGGAGTGTTGAGATATGAGTTGCGGTGGATCGACCCATACCGCAGGAAGTCGGCCTCCCCCAGGCCGGGGATCATGCGGAGGACGCGCTGCTGTTCCGGGATGCGCATCCGCGTCTGGAAGCCGACCATGTTCCACATGCGCCCCGCGCGATCCTCGCGGCGGAGCTGCACCACGGCCCACGGGCGTCGCCCCGTGCGGGGATCGGTGAGCCCAACCGGCTTCAACGGACCAAAGCGCAGCGTGTCGCGCCCACGCTTCACCATCTCCTCGACGGGCATGCACCCCTCGAAGTACGGCACCTCATCGAAGGCGTGCCCCTGGTGCTGGTCGGCGGCGGCGAGGGCGTCGATCAATGCCTCATACTCGTCGCGCGACAACGGGCAATTCAGGTAGGCCCCTTCCTCGCCGGCACCATCCATCGTCTCCTTGTCGTATCGCGCCGCACGAAAGGCCACCGTGTGATCGATGCTGTCCACGTCGACGATCGGGGCAATCGCGTCGTAGAAGGCGAGCGCCCCGGTGCCCAGGCGCGCGGCGATCGCCTCGGAGAGTGCCGGAGAGGTCAGGGGCCCCGTGGCCACGATGGCGGGCGAGGAGAGGTCCGTCACCTCGCCGCGCACGAGTCGCACGTTGGGGTGCGTGGTGAGTGCCTCGTGGACGCCCTGGGAGAAGATGTCGCGATCCACGGCGAGGGCGCTCCCGGCGGGGACCCGCGCCGCGTCGGCGCAGCGCAGCACGAGGCTGTCGAGGGCGCGCATCTCGGCCTTGAGCAGGCCGTGGGCGTTGGTGGTCTCGGTGCTCTTGAAGGTGTTGGAGCAGACCAGTTCGGCCAGGCGATCGGTCTTGTGCGCCTCCGTCGGCCGGAGGGGCCGCATCTCGCACAGCTCGACGACGATCCCGCGGACGGCGAGTTGCCAGGCGGCCTCGCTCCCGGCGAGACCGCCCCCGACGATGCGGACGGCAGGGGTGTTGCTCATGGGCGTAAGGTAGTACCCCGCCCGCGCGACATCAGCCGACGGCGACGGCTTCCTCCGCCGGGACCACGTCCCACTCGTTGGCGCACTTGAGGCACTTGCGATACTCGCCGCGCGTCTTGTTGGACTTGGCCTCGGCCCCCACGTACCCGCACTCCGGGCAGGTCTCCTTGACCGGCTTGTCCCAGCAGACGAAGTCGCACTTCGGGTAGTTCTCGCACCCGAAGAAGGTCTTGCCGCGTGCCTTGGAGCGGCGCTGGGCGAGCTCGCCCCCATCCTTGGGGCACATGACGCCGGTGGGCATGGAGCGCGTGCCCCGGCACTTGGGGAACTTCGAGCAGCCGAGGAAGTCGCCGCTGCGCCCGTTGCGGATCACCATGGGCGCGCCGCACTCATGGCACATGTAGTCCGTGACGACCGCCTGCTTCTTCTCGCCGGTCACGGGCCGCGTGAAGTCACAGGCCTTGGGGTGGTTCTCGCAGGCCACAAACGGCCCGAAGAAGCCGCCCTTGGGGACGAGGGCCCCGCCGCACTTGGGGCACTTGTCGGTGGCGAGGGCCGAGAGGTCGTGCGCCTCGGCGATCAGCCCGGGGACGTCGACGTCGGCGAGCGAGGTCTCGAACGGGCCGTAGAAGTCCTTGAGCACCCGGCGCCACGGGAGCGCGCCCTCCTCGATCTTGTCGAGCTCACCCTCCATCTCGCTGGTGAACCCCACGTTGAAGATGTCGGGGAACTGCTTGACCATGACCCGCTCGACGCTCTCGCCTAACGACGTTGGCGTGAAGCGCCGCTGCTCGAGGAGGACGTAGCGGCGGTCGACGAGGGTGGA